>JABFRZ010000150.1 GCA_013140785.1 Planctomycetota bacterium
CTGTGGCGCCGGGTCGGCGCTGACGCCTTCGCCAGCTCGGCGGGCGAGGCCGTCGAGCTCGCACGGCAGCTCGTGAGCTCGTAACGCTCTTCGCCTGCGACGCCGGCGCGTGCCTGCAGTTCCACCGCGACGCGGCGGGCGAGCTCACGGGCCTGCGGCTGGACGTGAACCGCGCCTCGGCGCTCGAGCTCGAACGGCGCTGAGCACGACGATGCGTCCCCTCCGCGCGCATAGCCCGTTGGTCAGACGCATCTACCCAGGGGTGGACACTCAGGCTCGAACGGCTCGGATGAGGTGACAACGCCAACTGGCGGCGATGTTGAGTCGGTGCGGGTTGTAGAAGATCGGCAGGCCGCGCCGGCTGGCATGCTCGGGGAGCCCTGGGCCTGGCACCACTCCGCAGCGCTCAATCGAGGTCGAATCGATCGAGATTCATCACCTTGTTCCAGGCCACCACGAAGTCATCCACGAACTTCTGCCGCGAGTCGTCGCTGGCATACACCTCCGCGATGGCCCGCAGCTGCGAGTTCGAACCGAACACGAGATCGACGGAGGTGGCCGTCCATTTGAGCGCGCCCGTCTTGCGGTCCCGTCCTTCGTAGAGGTGCTCGCCTTGGGGTGACTTCTGCCACTGCGTGCTCATGTCCAGCAGGTTCGTGAAGAAGTCGTTGGTCAACGTCCCGGGCCGCTTCGTGAAGACACCGTGTTGCGAACTCGCGTGGTTCGCGTTCAGGGCGCGCAGGCCGCCGATGAGAACGGTCATCTCCGGAGCGCTGAGCGAGAGCAGGTTCGCTCGATCGACCAGCGCCTCTTCCGCGCGCCCGGGGTGGTTTTCACCGACGAAGTTGCGGAAGCCTTCCGCAGTCGGCTCGAGCACGGCGAACGACATCACGTCGGTCTGCTCCTGCGACGCGTCCGTGCGGCCCGGCGTGAACGGAACTTGCACCTCGCAGCCAGCCTTCTCGGCAGCGGCTTCGACGGCTGCACACCCGCCCAGAACGATCAGGTCTGCGAGCGAAACCTTCTTGCCGCCGGACTGTGAGCTGTTGAAGTCCGCCTGGATGCGCTGCAGGGTCGCGAGTACCTTCGCCAGCTCGTCCGGATTGTTGACCTCCCAGCCTGACTGGGGCGCGAGGCGAATCCGCGCCCCGTTGGCTCCACCGCGCTTGTCGCTGTCGCGGAACGTCGAAGCCGATGCCCAGGCGGTCGAGACGAGCTGAGGAATGGATAGCCTCGAGTCGAGAATCTTGCTCTTGAGCGCGACGATGTCCTGATCGTCGATCCGTTCGTGATCGAGCTGCGGGAGAGGGTCTTGCCACAGTTGGGTCGCGGCAACCTCAGGGCCGAGCAGGCGCGAGACAGGCCCCATATCGCGGTGCGTCAGCTTGTACCAGGCCCGCGCGAAGGCGTCCGCGAACTGGTCCGGGTTCTCGAAGTAGCGCCGTGAGATGGGCCCGTAGCTCAGGTCCAGTTTCAGCGCGAGGTCCGTCGTGAGCATCATCGGAGCGTGGAGCTTCGACGGGTCGTGAGCATCAGGGACGTTCTTCGGCGCACCCTTGGGAGTCCACTGGTAGGCGCCGGCCGGACTCTTCGTCAGCTCCCAGTCGTAGTTGAACAGGTTGGCGAAGTAGCCGTTCGACCACTGCGTCGGCGTGGAAGTCCAGGCTCCCTCGAGGCCGCTGGTGATCGTGTCGCCCGCATTGCCCTTTCCATAGGAGTTCTTCCAGCCCAGGCCTTGCTCCTCGAGGCTGGCCCCTTCGGGTTCAGGGCCGACGTGATTCTTCGGGCTCGCAGCACCGTGGGCTTTTCCGAGCGTGTGTCCGCCGGCGATGAGGGCAACGGTCTCCTCGTCGTTCATGGCCATGCGCCCGAACGTCTCCCGGATGTCCCTGGCTGCGGCGAGCGGATCGGGTTTGCCGTTCGGGCCTTCCGGGTTCACGTAGATCAAGCCCATCTGCACGGCGGCGAGAGGGTTCTCGAGCTCCCTGTCACCGGTGTAGCGCTCGTCCGCCAGCCATTTGCCTTCGGGCCCCCAGTAGATGTCGTTCTGCGGCTCCCAGACATCTTCGCGACCACCGGCGAACCCGAACGTCTCGAGGCCCATCGACTCGAGCGCGCAGTTGCCGGCCAGGACCAGCAGGTCGGCCCAGGAGATCTGCCGGCCGTACTTCTGCTTGATCGGCCAGAGCAGCCGACGGGCCTTGTCGAGGTTGCCGTTGTCGGGCCAGCTATTGAGGGGCGAGAAGCGCTGCGTGCCATCGGAGGCTCCGCCGCGGCCGTCGGCGACGCGATACGTCCCGGCGCTGTGCCAGGCCATGCGGATGAAGAACGGACCGTAGTGACCCCAGTCGGCCGGCCACCAGTCCTGCGACGTGGTCATCACCTGCTCGATGTCCTTCTTCAGGGCATCCAGGTCGAGCTTCTGGAACTCCTCGGCGTAGTCGAACGCCTCACCCATCGGATTGCCCTTGGGCGAATTCTGATGGAGGATCTCCAGGTTCAGCTGATTCGGCCACCAGACTTGATTCGACATGCCCCCGTCCTCCGTGTGTTTGTAGGTTTCGTCCATCACCGGGCACTCGCTACCCGCCTCCATGGTTGCTCCAGGCGATCCAGCGCCGAGCGAGTCCTGGGTGGACACGCACGAGGCGACGCACAGCCCCGCGAAACTTGTCATGGCACGAGCGAGAGGAGTGCTAGAGGTCATGGGTTTTTCGGCGTTGCGGTTGACCCCTGGCGCTTGCGATGCGAACTGGCCAGGGATGGCGGTCAGTTGGGCGAGGATCTGGGTCTGAACCCCAATCTTCGCGTCCTGAATGGAGCTGGACGCGGCGCTCCCCTGAAAAATCTCTCGGCCACATCGGGTTCCGGGACGAGCACCGAGAGTCATATGCTCTTTTCTCTCGCTCCGTAGAGCAGAGTGATGGGGCAGAGCGCGATGCGCTCGGTCGCGATCGGAGGGTGGGTCAGATAGCGGAGCACGCGAACCACGGCGTCGGGAATCACGGCGTCGCGGTGGCGAGCATGTGCTCGCGCCGGGAGACCACGACTCCGCCGGGAGGCTCCAGGGTCACCGCGAACAGCGCGGCCTGGCGCACCTCGAGCTTGGCGTCGATGGGAACGACGACCTCCGCGCCCCGACCGATGTCGAAGACGCCGCCATCGATGGGCTTCGCCTCCCATTCGTCACGCGTTTGGTCGAAGATCCACAGCTGGTACTGGTTGCGCTGGGGGTCGTTTTGGGCGATGTCCCGGAAGCGCATGTAGCCCTCCTGGCGCGCGCTGCTCCAGACGACGTCACCGCTCACGCCGCCCGCCAACGGGTCCGCGCTCGCAACCCAATCCGCGCGCACGAGGTCGGGTGCGCTCGCCACCAGGAGCTCGCGGCGCGTAGCAGAATCCTGCGCGCGCTCGGGGAGATTGCGCAGCAAGAACGCCGCGAGCAGGCCCGCCGCGACGAGCCAGCCCGTGGCCGCCAACAGCCAGCGCCTTGGACGCCGCGCTTCGGCCGTGTGGAACGGGGTCGCAGGAGGCTTCGCCGCGGGACCGAAATGGGCGCGGGCGTCGGCCTCGAGCCGACGCAGGAGCGCGGCCGGGGGTGTCTCGAGCTGGCCCAGGCCAGCCAGGTTCAGGGCCGCGGCGCTCTGCTCGAGCGGTTCCAGGTCGCCCGGGCTGATGCGCGCGAACAGCTCGTCGCGCGCGTCGCGCGTGAGGCCGTGCGTGACCTCTTCCACGGCCAGCTCGAGGGCGCGCTCGTCCCACGCGGTGAAGGGCTTGCTCACGGCAGCTCACCTCCGGCAGTGGGGCGCAGGAGCTCTGCGGTCTGCTCCAGACCGCGACGGATGTGGCTCTTGACCGTCCCGAGCGGGATGCCCGTGGCGGTCGCGATCTCTGCGTGAGTGAGGCCCTCGACCACGGCCATCAGGATCAGCCGGCGCTGCTCGGGCTTGAGCAGGGCGAGGGCCGCCTTCGCACGACGGGCCTCGTCTCCCAGGTCGATCTGGGCAAACCCGGGTTCTTCCCGGCTCGCGCTGGCTTCCTCGACGACCTCCAGCTTCGGGGCGCGCGCCGCCTGGCGCTGGCGGTCGATCACCCTGCGGCGGGCGATGGTCGCGATGAAGGTGGTCTCCGAAGCCTGGCTCGGATCGAAGCGCCCGGCGCTCTTCCAGATGTCGATGAAGATCTCCTGGACGAGATCCTCCAGCGCCGTCACGTCGCGCGAGAGCCTCTTGGCGAGCGACCACACGAGCGCGCTGTAGCGGGCGATGCAGGCTTGCACCGCGTCTGCTTCTCCACGCGCGACCCGCGGCAAGAGGAGCTCCGTGTTGGACTGGGCAGCGTGCATCCGATCTCGAGCGGGCAGTGTAGCCGGGCGGACTCCGCTGGCGTGTCGCGACGGTGGCTGTGAAATCCTCACGCCTGGCGGAAGCGCAGGCAAACGCCTCGGGGGCAGGACTCTGCTAGCAAGCTCATCGCCTCGGTCATGTGGGCTCGGTCCCCTCGTCCCGATCACGCTACTCAGGGAGCGCGAGGGCATGGTCAGGTGCTCGCACTCGAACGGATGGGTAGCTCTCATGTGGCGTCTTGAGCTCGGAAATGAACGCGGGGGCACGCCGGTGACCCAGCGAACCCCCGCGCAACATGGGAGTAGTTTCCTACTTGGGGAGCAGGACGGAATCGATCGCATGGACGACACCGTTCGAGGTGTCGATGTCCGCGCTGACCACGCGCACGTCGTTCACGAAGACCTGGCCGTTCTCGCTGCGTGCTCGCAGGCTGCTGCCCTGCAGCGTTTCGACCGTGGCACCCTTGGCGGCGGCGTCGGAGAAAACGCGGCCGGAAACTACGTGGTACTTCAGGATGGCGGCCAGTTTGTCCTTGCTCTCGGGCCGGAGCAGACTCTCGAGCGTGCCGGCAGGGAGCTTGCCGAAGGCCTCGTCGGTGGGCGCGAAGACCGTGAACGGTCCCTTGCTCTTCAAGGCCTCTACGAGACCGGCGGCCTCGAGAGCTGCGGACAGCGTCTTGAACTTGCCCGCCTCGACCGCGGTGGCGACGATGTCCTTGGTGCTCGGCAGGATCACCGTGTCGAGCACGTGGATGATGCCGTTCGAGCAACGGATGTCGGCCTTGGTCACCTTGGCGCCGTCGATTTCGACGCCATCGTCCGAGACGCGGATGTCGACGCGCTGGCCGTTGACGGTCACCGCGTTCTGGAGTTTGACCACGTCTCCGGCGGCCACCGTGCCGGGCACGACGTGGTAGGTGAGGATCGACTGCAGCGTGCCCTTGTTCTTGGGCTCGAGCAGGCTCTTCAGGGTGCCTTCGGGCAGGGCGGCGAAGGCTGCGTCCGTGGGCGCGAAGACCGTGAAGGGTCCCTTGCCCTTGAGGGTTTCGACGAGCCCGGCCGCGTCGAGGGCCGCGGCGAGCGTCTTGAAGGAGCCCGCGGCCACGGCCGTGTCGACGATGTCCTTGCCGCTTGCATGGACCGCAGCGGTGGTCGCCTTGGCTGACGAAGAGCACTCGTCCCCGGGCATTGTGCCCGCGGCGGCGAATGAGGCGACGAGGAGACAGGATACGCTCAGATTCATGGAACTCTTCCTTTGTGGTGATGATCTCGAACTCGTGTTGGATCGCTACAGCGGTATTCGTCGACTCCTGGTTCCTGGATGCAGCGACCTGGGAAGTCACTCCGGCCTCGGCTCGGATGTCGAGCGTCCCTTGGACTGCAGGGCGCAACGGCTGATGGCCTGTTCAGGAATCTAGAAGGCCTCGATGCGGGCAAGGTCGAGTCGGAAGCGGCCGGCCTGGCGATCCGAGATCAGGAAACCGAAGGAGACGATGGCCCCCGGGTCCAGGGGCGCGGCGCCGGGCACGACCCTGCCGCGTAGGACGGGCACGAAATCCACGAAAGCGAGCTCAGTGGTGCTCCACGCGAGGTGTTGGGTGACGAAGGGAATCTGGTAGGCGATCCCTTCGAAGTCGGCGCTCGTGCGCACGCGCAGCTTGTAGCGCTGCCCGTCGCCACGAGAGTGGACGCGCAGGCCCTGTCGTCCCGCCAGCGCGCGTGCCCTGTCGGGAGAGCGGACCGAAGCGAAGCCGCCACCCTTGTCCATGGAGACCGCGCCCGTGAAGAGGGCCGTGCCCTCGTCCGAGGCTACGAGCGCGCTCGACGACACGCCGCCCATGACGACATCGTCGATCGCGCTCCAGGCTCCGACTTCGACCGCGCTCCCAAAATCGACGACAACGAGCACTGAGTTCGGGCGCGGATCCGCGTCGTCGTTTCTGCTCGAGTTCATCTGCACGCGTCCAAGGGCTAGGCCTGCGAGCTCCAGCGCCGGATGTAGTCATCCACGCGCAGCTTGCGCCGCGTGTTCGCGCTCGTCATGTAGCGAACCCTTCCGAAGATCGGGCGTTCGGGGCCCCATGGCCGGTCGTACTTGCCCAGGGTCCAGAGGATGCCGCTGTAGGAGTTGGGATCGCGGCCATCCAGGGCGTACTTGTCGTTCAGCTCGATCATGGTCGCGAGCGCGGCGCGCGGGGTCTTGCTCCAGTGCAGGATCTTCTTGCCCCACAGCATGCGCAGGTAGTTGTGGATCACGCCCTGGCGGCGCAGCTGGTTCTGGGCTGCGTTCCACAGCTCGTCGTGCGTCTCGGCGCGCTCGAAGCGGGCCCGGCCATACGCCTCGGGCCGCTCGTCGTCAGCGTGCTTCGCCAGGGTCGAGCGCGCCCAAGCTGGCAGGGATTCGTAGCGGTCGTAGCCGGGCACCTGGACGCAGGCGTTGAAGCCGAGCTCGCGCCAGGTCACGAGCTGGTCGAGGAATGCCTCCGCAGGGGCGCGCATGTTCCACCAACCCGCGCGCCTGCCTGTCGCCGAGCCACCGATCTCCGCGCGTGACCGGCCCTCGTGCGCGGCCACGCTCTCCAGGACCTGATGGGCGGAGACGTGGCCGAAGTGGAGGTAGGGCGACAGACCGCTCGTGGCCTCGGAATCCGGATCGTTGCGTGACTCCCCGTACTTCTCGAGCCGTTCGCCGACGAAGCGCCGCAGCACGCGCGCGCCGGCTTCCGCGCCGCCCTCGAGGTCGACCGGTGCGACGGCGTGGTCGATCGGGAGCGCGGCGAGCGTCGCGGGCGTGCCTCCGAGAAGTCTCGCATCGGCGCGCGGCCAGCGCCGCGAGGTGTCGCCCGGCAGGCCCGGGAGTCGCGGCAGATGGACCCGCGCCAGGGCGTTCTGGCGCGGCGGCTGCGCGAGATGCGGCGCCAGTACGCGCTGCAGGAAGCGGCGAAAGTCGTGCGCACGGGCGAAGGCGCGCTCGGCCGTGCGCATGGGGAGCAGCCCGTTCGAGTCGACGGCTTCGAAGTGCACGCGTACGTCGGTGCGGGCGCGCGCGAGCATCGCCGGCAGGAAGAAGCACGGGTAGTCGTCCGTCACGACGGCGCAGGCGTCCTGCGCCAGAGCCTTCAGGAGCCCCTTGCCCGCGCCGACAGCCGGCTCGACGTAGGGGTAGTAGAAGACGTCCTTGCCCGCGAACGCGCGCTCGTTCGCGCGCATGCCGTCGAGCACGAAGCGGTGCAGACGAGCGCTCGCGAAGGGATAGTCCACGCGCAGCGCCTCGAGGACGACCAGGGGCTTCTGCAGCTCGCGAGCCAGGCCGACGGCGCGCTCCAGCGCGAAGTTCCAGCGTGCCCGGCGCGTGGCCGTCATCCAGTACAGGACGAAGCGTCCATTCGCGCGTGGCGGAGCCGCGTGCAGGGCGCGCAGGCGGGCTTGCGGGACGGGCTGAGAGCCTTCGGTCATGTCGTAGCGTCCCCGGCTCAGCAGTGGTTGCGGAGCATCAGCTCCTTGGGGTGCGGGTCGAAGTAGAGCTGCCCCAGCAGATACCCGACCTCGTACTTCCTGATGTTGAAGCGCAGCAGGGTCGACGGAACGATCAAGGGCATGAGGCCCAGGCGGTAGTCCTCGATCGCGGTGAGCAGCTCGCGCTTCTCGATGGGCTGCAGCAGCAACTTGAAGTAACCGAGCGCGTGCATCAGCACGTTCGCGTGCTTCTTGACCGTCGTCTTCGTCCGCATCGTGCTCTGGAGCTCTTCCTCGTAGCGGGCCGAGAGCTCCGCGTCCGGCATTTTTCCGGCGCTGGCGACCAGCCTGCCGAGGCGCGCGTACCCGGCCTCGCTGTGGGAGCGCAGCAGCATCTTGTGGGCCGTGTGGAACTCCACCAGCCGCCTGCGGCTCACGCCGCGGCGGACCATCGTCCGCCAGCGATTGCGGCAGAAGACGCGCTCGATGAAGTTCTCGCGCAGGCTGGGATCGTTCAGGCGCCCGTCCTCCTCGACCGGGAGGTGGGGCCAGCGCCGCATGAGGGTCTCCGCGAACAGCCCGACTCCGTTTCGCTGCGAGCCCTGGCCGCGGTAGACGGAGATGCGCTCCATGCCGCAGGAGGGCGAGTTCTTCTTGAGGATGTAGCCGTCGAGGTCGAGCTGCTGGAGTTCGGTCGTCTTGGCCTCGGAGTAGGCCAGCATGCGCTCGGTGAAGTCCTCTCCGCTCGAAGAAGCGATCAGTCTCGGGCCCGCGGGCGCTTCGACCAGGCGAATCGAGGGTCGCGGGATGCCCATGCCCACGTCCACTTCCGGACAGACCGAGCTCCACTGCACCCAGCTACCCAAGACATCGGTGACGAAACGATCGCGCTTGTGCCCACCGTCGAAGCGGACCTCTTCGCCGAGCAGACACGAGGACACACCGATGCGGATGGGAGCGTCCTCGGCATGCCACGAGCGCCAGCTCCCGAGCGTGGGATCGTTCTGGGTGGGGTCCATTCATTCCTCCTCCAAGGCCACGCCGTTCGCGAGAGCACTCTTCGCGATCCCCTTCAGCATGCCCGCGAAGACGAGCGCGTGGAGCGGATAGATCAGATACCAGTAGGCCAGGCCGCCCAGCCCGACCGGGTCGAAGATCGCGGTCTGGCGAATCGTGGAGCCCGCAGCGGATCCTTCGACCACGAACTCGAGCCAGGCTCTGCCCGGCACCTTCATTTCGGCCGAGAGCCGCAGGCGCCGGTCGGGCTGGAACTCCTCCACGCGCCAGAAGTCCAGGGCGTCGTCCACGCGCAGCTCGTCCGGGTGCGGGCGCCCGCGGCGGACGCCGACGCCGCCGACGAGGAGATCGAGGAATCCGCGCAGCGTCCACAGCCAGCCGAAGGCGTACCAGCCGTTGCCGCCGCCGATGCGGCGGATCGGCCCGAAGGCGCGCTCCGGCGAGGCCGCAACGGTGACGGTCCTGGAGTCGATGAAGCGGTTGCCGAAGCGGACCCCAGCCCAGCTGCGCGGCTCGCCTGCGGAGGAGAGCGCGTCGTACCAATGCGTCGCAGCAGTCTGACGGTCGTCTTCGCACAAGGCGCGAGCGATGGACTCGGCCACCGGCAGGGGACGGATGGAGAACAGCTCCGCCGCCGAGGGGTCGCGAATCACCGTGGGGTGGCGGATGCTCTCGATCAGCTTGCGCCCGACGCGCGCGTAGAGCGGCGTCACGAGGCCGAGCCACAGGCTCGACAGGTGCGGCGTGAGCACGGGCACGCGGATCATGAGCCTGCGCAGCCCGCGTTGACGCGCGTACTCGCGCATCAGGGCTCCATAGGACTGGGCCTCTGGCCCGCCGATCTCGACGATCCGGCTCTCCGCCAGCGGAACGTCGAGCGCCTCGACCAGGTACTGGAGCAGGTCGTCGATCCCGATCGGCTGCGCGAGCACGTCCACCCAGCGCGGCGTGATCATGACCGGCAGGCGCTCGACCAGACTGCGGATCATCTCGAACGAGAGGCTGCCGGAGCCCAGCACGATCGAGGCGCGCAGCTCGAGCACGGGGATCCCGGTCGAGCGCAGGAGTTCTCCGACCTCGTGGCGGCTGCGCAGGTGCGGTGACAGTTCCGCGCCGGGACTCCCGAGGCCACCGAGGTAGACGATGCGGCGCACGCCGCAACCGCTGGCAGCCGCGGCGAAGTGACGCGCTCCACGCCGGTCCGACTCTTCGAAGTCGCCGTCCGAACCCATCGAGTGGATGAGGTAGAAGGCGGTGTCGATCCCCTCCAACGCCGGCCGCAGTGTCTCGGGAGCCAGGACGTCTCCGCGCACGACCTCGGTGAGCGGCCCGGCCCTGCCAAGGAGGCTCTCTGGCCTACGGACGAGGCAGCGCAGCGAATGGCCGCGCGACTCGAGCTCGTTCCTCAACCGACCACCGACGTACCCCGTCGCTCCGGTCAGGAGGATCCTTGGCTGCGTCGAGCGACGAACTCGCTCGGCGAGCATGGTCGGCTCTCTTCGAGACACGGGTGTTCCGCGCCTCAGCTTCCCCCCAGCAGGGTGCGCACCGAGCGATCCAGCTCGAGCAGCTTGGAGGCCGAGAAACCGCGGTCGTGGAACCAATGCACTCGCCCTTCCTGATCGAGGAGCAAGACGCGGATGTTGCGCGGCTGCTCGTTGCCGGTGAACTCGACGATGGTGCGTGCCGGGGATCCGTAGACCGGCACGACCGAGGCCCAATCCTCGCTCGGAATGCCGCTCTGCATCCCAGAGTCGATCGTGCCCGAGATCACGCGCGGGAAGAGACCGGGAATGGTCGGCAGCTCGATGACGCGCAAGGGAATCCCGGCCTGTAGCAGCCCGAAGAGCCAGCGGTCGGCGTCGAATTGCGCGCCCTGCGCGTACCCGACGAGCAACAGGATCGGCTCTCCGACGACGGGCAAGCGAACCTCCTCACCCGCCAGCGACCGGCCGCGCACCGTCGGGAAGGGCTGTTGCAGCGGAACGCGGTTGGTGACCGTCGACCGGCAGGACACCGCCGTGGCTGCCAGCAGGACCAAAGCGAGGATGGCCAGGGCGGACAGCCTCATTGTGCGTGAGTTCATGCAGTGAATCGTCGAAAAGACGACCAGATCATGTTCGTATTCGCTGCCCACCAGTTCTGGATGCAATCGTCCCGGTCCCTCGAGCAGAAGGCAGGAAGCGCTCCTCCAGGCCCGGCCGTCCGGCCCTTGCAGCCAGGAGCCTTCGAGGCTTGGCCGGGTTGGAGGTCTTCGAGCGACGTCAAGAAGTCATCGGAGGCGGCACCGATCTCCAGACTCTCGGCCAAGTGACTGCGTCGCGAAAAGCAGGGTCTTGATGGTCGCCCCAGAATCCTCGGCCTTGGGCTCGAGCTGGAGCTCAAGTCCGCACCGCAATCCCCCGATGGGGGGGGGCGGCGTCCTCCGATGAAGCTCCCTGTGCTACTCGCAGCGTTCCTATTGCTCGGATCCAGCTGCCACCAGGACTTCGGTGACAAGCTGGAAGGCGTGATCGGGGCATGGGAGACGACCGATCCACGCTACACCGGCAAGAGCTTCGAGATCACTCGCGAGAACGAGCTCATGCTCGGGCTGGGGGAGCTCGGCGTGGAGACATGCTCGATCGAGGAGGTCGAGGTCGCGGGCGAACCCGCGCGCCGGAACTACAAGCTCACGTACTCGACCCCTGAAGGTGACGAAGCCGTCTTCGCCTTTCTCGTGGACCCCCACGGCGTGATCCGGTTTCGGAACCAAGACGAGGTGCCCTGGAAGCGGAAGGTCCCTCCCCGGCCCTGAGCCCGCGGAATGCCCATGCGATTCGATCGACGCCGATACCTGATCAATGGCTTCCAGTACAGGCTGATCCTGTATCAGGCGGTCTACTTCTTCCTGCTCCTGTTCACCGTGTTCCTGCTGAGCATCTTGCCCCTCATCGCGAACATCGAGAACGGAGCCGAGGCCATCGGGGATCGCGCTGCCAGCGCGCGCATCTTGCTCTACGCCCACGAGAGCGTCTTGCCTTATCTCTTGCCCCTGTTCGGGGGGCTCTTTCTCCACTCCATCCTCGTATCCCATCGCATCGCCGGTCCGATCTATCGCTTCGGCGTGGTGCTGCGCTCGATGCTCGGGGGAGACTTCTCGTCGCGCGTGAAGCTGCGCCCACGGGACTACTTGAAGGAGGAGGCAAGGCTCCTGGACGACCTGCTTGGCACGCTGGAAGCGAAGTTTGCTCGGCTCAAGGAAGACGCGCGCGCGCTGGAAGGGCTCGTCGGCGAGCTCGGAGCTTCTGCTCCGGCCCGGGCGGAGACCATCGCGGGATTGAAGAAGCGGATCGAGGGCATGCGGGCCGGCTTGGAGGCCCTCACGCTGCGCCCGACCAACGAAACCGCAGCCATCTCCAGCGAGCCTGCCCAGGCAAGAGCGCGAGGAGCAGCCTGAGATGGGCCGCTTGACCGCCTTGTCGAAGCAGCACGGCTACACACTGGTCGAGCTGATGATCGTCATGGCGATCATCACAACCCTCAGCACGATCGGGTTCACGCGCTACAGGCGGACGATCGCGGTGGCTGAAGAAGTCGTCGCGGTCAAGGAGCTGAAGGACATCCTTGCCGCGATCGAATTCTACAACCAGGTGCATGGAGCCTACCCTCTGACCCTCGACGAGCTGGGGCTCGGCGCGTTGATGGACCCCTGGGGGAACCCGTACCAGTACCTGAACTTCACGACCCTGGAGAACGGGAACGGCGGCGGAGCCGACAACGGAGCCGACAAGGGGAACGACAAGGGGAACGGCGACAGCGGCAACGGCAGCGGCAACGGCAACGACAACGGAGGCGGCAACGGAGGTGGTAACGGCGGCAAGCGCAAGGACCGCTTCGTCGTCCCCATCAACACCTGGTTCGATCTCTACAGCATGGGGCCGGATGGCAAGTCGACTCCTCCGCTGACCGCCTCCGCGAGCCTTGACGATGTGATCGTCGCCAATGACGGCGACTACATAGGGCTGGCAAGCCAGTATTGAGCGCGGGGATGAAGCTCCAGTTCGGTCTGTTCCGCAACCGCGTCTCCAGGCGGGTCTTCTACGAACTGATCGCATTCGTTTTCCTGCCCTTGGGCGCGATGGCGTACCTCGGGATCGAACAGGTCACCTCTCAACTCGAGCGGCAAGGGTTCGCCCAGCTGAAAGGGTCGGCGAAGGACATGGCCATGCGCATCGCCGAGCGGCTGCGCGCGGTCGAATTCGACGTGGAGTTGCTGCTGGGAGAACTCACATCGGCCGGAGCGCGCGCGCCAGGCGGCGCACTTTCGAAGCCGCGCGCGAACATCAGCGAGAAGTTCGAACGCTGCACGGTGTTCCTTCCCCAAGGCGCTCTCGAGTACCTCGGCTCTGGCCTGGGTCTCCCCGCCCTCACCGAGGCAGAGCGTGACCACCTGGCCAACGGGGCCTTCGGTTTGGTCGTGCGCCCTGGGACGGAGGGCGCGACAACTCTGATGGCGGTGCGCAACCTGGACTCCTTCGGATTGGGGGCCGGCGCGTTCGTGGGCGAGCTGCGCACGGAGGCCCTGGTGCCCGCCGAACTGGAGTCTCGCTCGTTCGCGCTGCTGCACGGCCAAGACGTGATCTTCACCACCGATGCCGCGCTCGTTCACGAAGAGGCGCTCGCGACGCTGGGATCCATGGGCGCGGCGACGCACTTCACACTCGAGGGACCGCTGGGAACCTATCTGGCTACCCGGCAGACGCTGTTCCTGCACCCGCAGTACGGCACGAACCTGACGATCGTCTATGCCCAGCCGCGCAGCGAGATCATGGCTCCCGTGGCTTACTTCCGCCGGGCCTTCGCCCTGGCCTGGATCCTGACTTTCCAGGTCGCGATGCTCATCAGCCTGCGCCGCATCCACAAGACCCTGGTGCCGATCTCCATCCTCGGCGACTCGGCCCGTCGAATGGCGTCTGGCGACCTCAGCACGCGGGTCGAGCTGCAGGGAAACGACGAGTTCAAGCAGCTTGCCGATTCGTTCAATGAGATGGCCGAGAGCGTGCGCACGCGCACTCAGCAGCTCGAGGAGGCGAACAGCGCGAAGAGTCGGTTCCTGGCCAACATGAGCCACGAGCTCCGCACTCCGATGACCTCTATCCTGGGCTACGCGGATCTCTGTCGAAGCGACGAGGTGACTCCAAAGGCAAAGCGTGGACACCTGGAGGTCATTCGCACGAACGGGCAGCACTTGCTTCGAATCATCAATGACATCCTGGATGTCTCGGGGATCGAGGCCAATCGGTTGGAGATCGAGCGACGACCTTGTTCCCCCACGCTCATCCTGGACGAGGCCATGGGGATGATCAGGACGCAGGCGGTCGCAAAAGGACTGGGGCTATCGCAGCGCACGCTCGGGTCCGTTCCAGAGAGCATCTCGACGGATCCGGATCGTTTGCGGCAAGTGCTCGTCAACCTCCTTGGCAACGCCGTCAAGTTCACGGAACGCGGCCACATCTCGGTCGAGATGGAGCTGGTCGGCAAAGAAGCGCCAGATGCGGGACGACGCCTGGCGTACGTGATTCGGGACACGGGCCCCGGCATGACCCCCGAGGTTCTCGCGAAGCTTTTCCAGCCCTTCGTCCAGGCCGATGACTCCCTGACGCGAGCGCAGGGAGGCACGGGTCTCGGGCTGTCGATCGCCCGCTCCATCGCGCGCCTGCTGGGAGGAGACGTGATTTGTGAGAGCTCCCCCGGGCGAGGGAGCGCGTTCAGGGTGACGATCGATCCCGGGGAGCTCGAGGGGATTCCGCTGCTAGACGGATTGCCTGCCTTGCCGGCTCCCGCTCCGACGCCGCCCGTCCTCGAGGTGGCGAAAGGCGGCCGGGTTCTCGTGGTCGAGGACGTTGCAGTGAACCGAGTGCTCGCCGTCCGCCTCCTGAGGAAGGCAGGCCTTGTCGTGGACGAGGCGGAGAACGGAGCGATTGCCGTCGACAAGGCCCTGGCCGAACCCTACTCGATGATCTTCATGGACATCCAGATGCCGGTGCTGGACGGCTTCGAGGCCACCCGACGCCTCAGGAGCGCTGGTTACACCGAGCCCATCGTGGCTTTGACCGCGCATTCCTTTGCTGGCGAACGCGAGCTGTGCCTGGAGGCTGGCTGTGACGATCACCTGACCAAGCCCATCGACCTCGTCCGACTGCAGGACACGCTGACGCGCTGGATGGGGGCAGCAGCGACCGCCACCCCCGCCATTCCCAGCTCTCTTCCAGCCCGAGGGCACGCGACCAGTCCGCCTGGCTCGCGGGGAGATCGAGACCCGTGAGGCGCCCGAGCTCGTCGAGCACGATCCCCGTGACGCGCTCGTCGGGATCATCGAGGGCCAGGACGAGCTCCGGGACGGCGGCGACTCCAAGCGGGCGAGCGTGCGGGATCGTGGTGGGAGCGGCAGCGCCGCGGTCCAGCCGCCATGTTTCGCCGCCCGCGCTTCCGCAAGCTGATCAAGCCCGCCCTGCAGCTCGAGTTCGTCCTGACCTTCTTCCTGCTGGCGGCATTTCGGCGTCGTGCAGGCGATCGTCCTGGGCCGCGCCCTGGGAACGCTGGCGGGCCGGGCGGGGGAGGAGCGAATCCGAGCTTGATCGCCTGACGAGCTCGTTCGTGTGTGCGCTCCGGAGATCGAGCACCCGAGCAGCGCAACGAGGAGGTCATGTAGACACCGCGACCGTGACGCGCAGGAACGTGGCGGGGATGAGGGTCTTGTCCTTGCTCGGACTCAGGTTCTGGCTCTCGAACAGAGTCACCAGCTCCTTCGAGAGATCGTCGGCGCGACCGGCCTTGTCCGCAGCGTCGAAGGCGCTCATGGTCGGTCCGTAGTACTGCCTGAACGCGGCGACGAACTCGGCTGGGGGCCTGGGGAGTCTGAAGGTGTAGGTGTCCCTGACGAACGACACCTTCTCGCGCGGGATCCCCGCACCTCCGAAGCGCTCGATCACGTTGGCTTCGAGGCCCCACGTCATCGGGCTGATGAATCCCTCGGGCGGGGGCGGAGAGTAGGCGGAGCTGATCTTGAGGATCTGCGCCACCAAGGTCGGATCGTTGGGGATCCAGTTGCCCATGAAGATCCGCCCGCCCGGCTTGGTCACACGCACCATCTCCTTGGCCACGTCGAAGGGCTTGGGCGCGAACATGGCGCCGAAGATGCTGACGACGCGGTCGAAGGTCTGAGCCTTCAGCTCGTGCAGGTCCGAGGCATCGCCGTGCTGGAAACGGAGGTTGGTGAGGCCGTGCTCCTTGGCGCGTCGGTTCCCGGCCTCGACCAGGTTGCGCGCGATGTCGATGCCCAGCACTTCCGCTCCGAGCTTCGCCTGCGGCAGCGCGGTCGTTCCATCGCCGCAACCGAGATCCAGGACCTTCATCCCCTTGGTGGTGCCTAGGCCCAAGACGAGCGCCTCACCGCTCTCGCGCATGCTCTCTGCGATGCGGGTGAAGTCGCCCTTCTCCCAGAGTGCCTGGTTCGGATTCATGGTTCTCTTTCGTTGGCGTGGGACCGGTGGAGCGAGAGCCTGGAAACTCGACGCGCAGCAAGCAAGGCGGCGCAGTAGCTTGGAGCAGGCCTAAGTGCCCCGTTCCACAAGTACGGTGACGGAGGTCGTGCCCATGGTGCTTCCTGCCAAGGCGCGCCGACGACGCGTATTCGCCAGCAATACTCGGAGGAGGTGCAACGCCGGCAGGGAGCACCAGGGGCGCGAGATACGTCACCGTACTTGTGGAATGGGGCACTAAGCCACGCTCGGACAGGCTTCCTGGCCTGCGAGGCTTCGCTTTCGCCGCTTCGAGACCCGAGAATCGCCGCTTCGAATGACGAGCTGTCTCCAGTGTGGGCACCAGGACCCGGGAGGATTCCTCTTCTGCCCGCGCTGCGGCACGAAGACGCTCGAGGGGGCTTCCGGGGTCGACCCGCTGCTCGGGCGCATCTTGAACGGCAAGTACCGGATCGAGAGCGAGATCGGGCAGGGCGCGATGGGCACCGTCTACCTGGGCGAGCACATCGGCCTGAAGAAGAAGATCGCGCTGAAGATCCTGCACTCGGACCTGCAGGTCTCGGACGAGTCGCTGCAGCGCTTCCAGCGCGAGGGCATCGCCGCGGGCAAGTTCAGCCACCCACACCTGATCCAGATCTTCGACTTCGACCGTTCTGAATCAGGAAGGGGCGAGGGGCGCCTCTTCTACCTGGCGATGGAGTACGTGGAGGGTGTCAACCTGACGCTCTTCCTGCGCCAGCGCGGGCGCCTGCCGGTCGAGGTTGCGCTCAAGCTCGCGCGCCAGATCCTCTCGTGTCTGGCCGAGGCGCACCGGCACGGGATCGTGCACCGCGACCTGAAGCCCGACAACATCATGGTCAGCGAGGCCTCGCGCGGCGAGCTGCGCGTCAAGGTGCTCGACTTCGGGCTCTCGAAGCTGGTGGACCGGCGCATGGGCTCGAGCCTGCTGACGCAGCCAGGACGCCTGCTCGGCACGCCGCTCTACATGGCGCCCGAGCAGGTCGCGGGCGACGAGGCCGACGAGCGCAGCGACGTCTACGCCGCGGGGCTGATCCTGTACGAGATGCTGGCGGGCGAGCGGCCCTTCAGCAAACGCGAGAAGGACTCGGCGGCGTTGTTCCTCTCGCGCCCCACGGCCGAAGCGCCGTCCCTGCGCGTGAACCTGCCCGACCTGACGGTGCCGGACGAGCTGGACGAGCTGCTCGCCCGCGCGCTCGCACGCGATCGCGAGCAGCGCTACCAGAGCGCCGAGGAAATGCTCAACGCGCTCGACGAGGTACCGCTCACGCCGAGTGCCAGCCAGGAGCGCTCGCGCGGGCTCGCGGCCTCGCGCTCGGCGGTTCCGGCCACGCCTACGTCGAAGAGCGTCGCGCCCGCCTCCGCGCCGCAGGGCGCGACTCGTTCACGCTGGCCGGTCTTCGCCGGCGTCCTGGCCGTGCTCACGCTAGGCACCTGGGTGCTCTTCCTGTTCCTCGGCACGAAGGGCGAGCGTCCGGCGCGCCTGCGACTCGTGGCTGCCGACGAGCGCAGCGAGCAGGAGAACCGTTACCTCGGTCTGCTCGACGAAGCACGTGTCGCGTTGCGCGGCGGCGATGGCCAAGCCGCGCTCACGGCCGTCAACCAGGCCTTCCTGCTGGAGTGCCGCGACGCCGAGGCCTTCCTCGCGCGGGCCGAGCTCTACCGCGCGCGCAACGACATCGACACGGCCTTGGCGGACTTCCGCGCCGCGGCCCAGGGCGATCCGAGCTTCGCCGAGCCGTTCCTCGGCATGGGCTGGATCCAGCTCGGGCGCGGCGAACTCGCGGCGTCCGAGGTAGAGCTGGGCCGCGGCGCAGCTC
>JABFRZ010000527.1 GCA_013140785.1 Planctomycetota bacterium
CTCCAACCCAGGGCGCGCGCGTAGGCCGGATCGGCGACACGCGCCCCCGGGCCGAGGCGGATGGCCTCGCGCAGCAGGGCCGCGAGCGGCTCGGTCGCGAAGGCGCGCTGCGCGCTCGCGCTGCACCAGCGCTGCTCGCACAGCGCCGTCACAACGCACGTGAGCGCCCAGGCGACGCTCACGTCCGCGCGCGGGCACTCCTGCGTGTCGGAGAGGCGCAGCTCGATCGCGTCGCGGTCGAAGCGCGCGATGGCGCCGCGCGCGTTCAGCCACTCGCCCTCCAGGATGCCCGAGGGATCGAGCTCGGCCACGGCGAGTTGCAGCGGCTCCAGGATCCTTTGGCGGTAGGCCGCGCGCGTGAAGAGCGGCTCGGGCACGAGCGCGCCGGTCATGGCCGGGACGCGCACGGCATTGGTGCGATAGACCTCCAGGCGCTGGTCGAGACAGGGACTCACGCGCCCATCCGCGACCGGCGAGCTCGCGGCCAGGGCCGGGACGAGCGGCAACACCAGGCGCACGGCCGCGTGCAGGCGGCCGAATTCCTCGTCGTCGCCGAAGGACAGATTGAGGTGCACGCTCTGCAGGTTGGCCCAGCCGTGCGTGCGGCAGTCGAACACGCGGTCGTAGGCGCGGTAGACCTCGGAGTACTCGAAGGGCCACAGCTCGGCCTCCTTGCGCGGGTCCATCCACGGGTGCATGCCGCCCGGCATCAGGCGCGCGCCGTGCGGTGCGAGCAGGGCCTCGATCGCGCGCACGTTCTCCTGAAAGGCCGCGGCCACGCCCGCGAGGTCTCGCTCGGGCGCGCTGGTCTTGAGCTCGAGCACGTGGCGCACGAGCTCGTTCGACCAGGAGATGCGCCCGTTGTCGTGGTCGCCGCTCTGGTCGCCGCTGGCCGCGAACAGTACGCGCTCGGCGAACGGGCGCACGTCCAGCGTCGCGCGATCGACGATCATCAGCTCGAGCTCGAGCCCGATGCCCTCCAAGAGGTGCAGCGCCGCGCTCATCGCGCGCGGGCGCCCTTGTGCTGCAGCACGCGCTCCCACAGGCCGCGCATGATGCAGAGGTAGAGCTCGTCCCCCAGGACCGAGTCCTCGTAGCCGTGGTCGATGTTGGGATTGTCGTTGACCTCCATCACGAAGTTCTTGCGGCCGATGCGCTTGATGTCCACGCCGTACAGGCCGTCGCCCACGCAGCGCGTCGCGCGCAGGGCCGTGCGCACCACGCCGGGCGGCACCAGGTCGAGCGGCACGGGCTCGATCTTGCCGTATTCGGCCTTCTGTCCGTGGTGGCGCACGATCTGCCAGTGCTTGTCCACCATGTGGTAGCGGCAGGCGTACAGCGGCTCGTCGCCGAACACGCCCACGCGCCAGTCGAACTCGGTGGGCATGAACTCCTGGGCCACGAACAGGTCCGAGGTCTCGAGGATGCCGCTGGCCTTCTCGCTCATCTCCTCCTCGCTGGCGCACTTGTGCACGCCCTGCGAGAAGGCGCTGTCGGGATACTTGAGCACGCACGGCAGTCCGACCGCCTTGACGATTTCGGCCAGGTTGTGGCGGTTTCCGACCACCGTGCGCGGGGTGGGCAGCTGCGCCCGGAGCAGGGCCTCGGCCAGGAACACCTTGTTGCCGCAGCGGATGATCGACTGCGGGTCGTCGATCACGGTCAGGCCCTCGACCTGCGCGCTCTGCGCGAAGCGGAAGGTGTAGTGATTGACGTTGGTGGTGGTGCGGATGAAGAGCGCGTCGAACTCCGCCAGGCGGCTGAAGTCGTCGCGCCCGATCAGGTCCACGCCGAAGCCGATCTTCTCGGCCGCCTTCTCGAAGCGCCGCAGGGCGCCGGGGTTCGAGGGCGGGAAGGGCTCCTTCGCGTCCACCAGGATCGCCAGGTGGAAGCGCGGCGGGCGCCGGCGCCGTAGCTGATAGCGCGGGCGTGCGAAGTAGCGTTCGGCGGCCGCGCGCACGAAGGGCAGGTGCGCCTCGGGGATCAGCCGCGCCGGGATCGGCTCGATGCGCTGCAGACGCCAGCGGCCCTGGGTGCGGTTGAAGGTCGCGCGCAGGAGCGGCGCCGGGAACAGGTTGAAGAGCCGCTGCGCCAGGGGTGCGTAGCGCTTGGCCAGGTTCTCGCCGAAGTAGATCGAGAGCACGAACTCGGCCGACTGGATCTTGCGCAGCGTGCGCTGGATCGACTCCTCGAGCTCGTCGTCCACCGCGCGCACCATGGTGCGCGAGCGCATCTCGAGCAGCGTGTTCAGGTTCGGGATGGCGGTGTGGCCGCGCGCCATGGCCAAGAGCGACACGTAGTAGCCCTCGCTCTGGTAGCGGTAGCGCCGGCACAGGTTGAACACGCGCACGCCCTCGAGCTCGGACCAACGCGGATCGGAGAGGTAGTCCTTGGCCAGCACGACCTCCACGCCGGGCACGTGCAGGGCCCAGTCGCCGATGTCGCTGACGGCCACGACCGTGGTCATCGCGCGCTCCCGCGCCGTTCGGGCGGCTCGATGACCAGACACGAGGCGTCGTAGGTGAGCACGCCCAGGAAGATCGAGCCCACCACGCGCACGATCGGCACGGAGTACTTGCTCTCACCGCCGTCGGCGGGGTGCTCCAGCGGATCGGCCACCAGCACCGAGCGCTGCTTCTTGTCGTAGCCGCACAGCACCACGAAGTGTCCCACCGGATCGCCGCGCAGGTCGTCGTCCTGGTTGGAGTCGGCCAGCTCGCGCATCGAACGGTGCAGGTAGGTGGCCGAGAGCCCGGTCAGGATCGGGATCTGGCGCGCGAGCGGCGCACGCAGCGTGGACGACGTCAGGTCGCCGAAGCGGATGCGCCCGCCCAGCTCCAGGAAGTCGAGGTAGCCCCGGCTCGCCAGGCGGATCTTGGGGTGCTTGCGCGCCAGGAGCTGGGCCGCGAGCTTTTCCTTGATCGAGACGCGCTGGGCGAACCAGGTGGGATCGAACACGCGCAGGTTGAAGGTGTGCAGCGTGGCGCGGTAGCCGCGCCGCAAGGCGTGCACGCCCAGCATGCACTCGAGCGTGCCGCCGCCCTCGTCGAGCATCGGGATCTCGCCGATCAGGCGTGCGAGCGGCAGCTCGTCGCCGAAGTACCGATAGACCGCGTGCAGGCAGGTAGGCCCGCAGGTCTCGTCGTCCGGCTGGCGCTGGATCTCGAAGCTCTTGAGGTCGCGCATTGCGCTCGTGCCCGCGCTGCTCAAGGCGCGCGCGAAGGCAAGAAGTAGAGCAGGATGTCGGCCACGAACAAGAGGATGACGATCCACTCCAGGAGCTCGGCCCGCCGGCGCGCGGCGCGGTCGGAGATCTTCGAGTAGATGCTTTCCAGCGTGGCCAGCTTGCGTTCGATGGCCGTGTCCCAGGCTCCGAAGTGGAAGCGCTCCGAGCACAGCTCGTAGAGCCGCGCCAGGTAGTCGTCGCCCAGGAGCTTCAGCGCGTTGTCGAAGTTCTCGTGCAGGATCGCGCTGTCGGCCTGGAAGCGCGCCAGGCGCTCGACGTCCTGGCTGCGCGGCGAGAGCCCGAAAACGGGCTTCTGCGCGCGCGCGAGCAGGCCGTAGGCCTCCTCCAGGCGCAGCTCGAGGCGTCCGTCCAGGAAGCGCAGCTCGACCAGCTCGACCGTGGTGAGCTCGAGCACGCGGCGCTCGTCCTCCATGCCCTTGCCGATCAGGAGCGCACCAAACCAATCGACAAGCACCAGCTCGTCGGGCCCATAGGCGATGCGTCCGTCGAGCGCGTTCTCGACCTCGTGCAAGGAGAGCGCGCCGCGTTCGGCGCGCAGGATGCGCGCCAGCAGCTCGCGTTGCCCCGTCTCGAGCTCCGCCACGGGCACGTCGAGCGGCTCCAGGCTGTAGAGCACGTAGTCCTCGACCGCCTGGGCGAGCTCGGGCTCGCGCACGGCATCGCCGAGACAGAGGAGCACGGCCTGGGCCTCGGCGCGCGCGGCCGCGAGCAGCCCGGCGTTGTCGTACAGGCTCACGCTGACCTCGACCAGCTCCTCGAGCGGCAGGTCCAGCGCGACGCGGTACACGAGGCACACCGCGCCGTAGGGGTAGATGGAGATCTCCAGCTCGCGCGCGCACGCGAGACCGCCCAGCGCGAGCGGCTCGATCGGGCGCGAGAAGCGCAGCGGCCGGCGCGATTCGGCGGCCTCTTCGGCCGAGCCGCGCTTGTGCCGGAAGGCCTCCGGCCGCTTGCCGACGCCCAGACGTTCCGCCGCGCGCACGAGGTCGATCTCGTAGCCGAGGTCGAAGGCCGTCAGGACGTAGCCGGTGCCGCGCGCGCGCATGCAGTCTTTCGAGCACCGGGTCTACCCGGGGAGATAGCGCTCGGCCAACACGCGCCGGTGGTGGGCCTCGTGGCCGGCCAGGATGTAGGGGAACGCGCACACCACGAAGGGGTTGTCCGAGGCCGTGCCGCGGCGCTCCCAATCGGCCGGCTCCAGGCTGCGGAAGAAGCGCAGGTTGGCGGCGCGCAGGTGCTCGAGCTCGGCCACCAGGTCGGCCAGCGTGCGCCGGTCGAAGTGGGCCGCGGCCACGAAGTCGTCCTGCTCGAAGCCCGCCAGCGGCGTCGCATCGCCGCGCGCCATGCGCAGCGCGCGGTACGAGAACACCCGCTCGGCGTCGATGACGTGCCCGACGATCTCCTTCACGCTCCACTTGCCGGGCGCGTAGCGGTGGCCGCCGCGCTTCTCGCCGAAGCGCGCGAGCAAGGCGCGCGTCTCCGCCAGGCCGCGTTCGAGCTCGGCCAGCGCGTCGCCCGCGGGCGCGAGCGCGACGTAGCCGAGGTAGTAGTCCCCGACCTCGCCCGCCAGCGGGCGCCGGACGAGTGCGGCCGGGCCGCTCGTGCCTTCGGGAGCAACGGACATGCGGGGCGGGATTGTCGGGCCGCGGAGGAGCGCGGACAAGCTCGGCGCCCGCAACCAAGTCGATCTTCCCCGTTCCTTGCTCTCTCTGTGGGGCTCTGTGCCCTCTGTGTCTCCGTGGTTGGCTCGAAAACCGACCACGGAGGCGCAGAGGAGAGCCTCACAGAGAAGAATGGATCAGGTCAGTACCACGAGCCAGCAGGACGCGAGCAGGGCTGCGGCGACGAGTCCGGCGGCGAGCTGTGCGCCGCGGTGCTCGATCAGGGCGCGCGGGAACGAGCCCAGGACCGTTCCGAGGGCGAGCCCCACCAGCAGCCCGAAGACGTGCGCGAGCACGTCCACGTTGCGCGTCGGTTGGGCCTCGCCCACGCCGAGGTAGAGCAGCAGCATGAGCGCCGCCGCGATCGGTGCGATCCGGCGCGCTTGCGGCTCGCGCAGCAGGTGGCGCGCGCGCGCCTCTGAGCCGCCCAGCAGGCCGACCGCGCCGAAGACCGCGGTCGAGGCGCCGAGCGAGGCGTGCGCGCCCACGTGGACCCAGGCGTTGACGAGGTTGCCGAGCAGGCCCGCAAGGAGCAGCCCGAGCGCGCCCACTCCGGCGCCGTAGGAATGGAACAGGAG
>JABFRZ010000514.1 GCA_013140785.1 Planctomycetota bacterium
GCCGTGCTCGAGCACAAGAGCTTCGTGCGCGCTGGCCAGGCCCTGCACATCGGCCAGTCCACGGTGAGCTTCCACGTCAAGACTTTGGAGCAGCGCGTCGGCGCGATCCTGCTCGAGCGCGGGCGCCAGGTACTCGCCCGGAACGCTCGAGGCCGCGAGCACCAGACGCCCGACCTCGCCGCTCTCCCCCGTGCAGAGGTGCGCCGCGGCCTCGAGCGTTCCGGGCGAGTACCTGGCGCCCGCGCTCTTGGCGGAGTTCCGCAAGCTCCATCCGCGCATCCAGGTCGAGATGAGCGTTTCCGACTCGGAAAGCGCCACCGCCGTGCTGCTCGCGCGCGAGGCGGACCTGGCGCTCGTCGGCAGCAAGCCGCGCGACCGGCGGCTCATTTCGTCGATCTTCGCGAGCGACGAAATCGTGCTGGTCGGCCCGTCGCCCAATCCATTCGCGCCCAAGGGCAAGCTCACCCTCAAGGAGCTCGGCGACGTGCCGCTCATCTTGCGCGAGCAGGGCTCGGGCACGCGCGGCGCGATCGCACGCATCCTGCCGCGCATCCTGCCACAGCAGGGCGAGCGCGCCGCCGTCCTGCGCGTGGGCAGCAGCGAGGCGGCGAAGCGGTGCGTGCAGCATGGACTGGGGCTGGCTTTCGTCTCGCGCCAGGCGGTGAGCGGCGAACTCGCCGCCGGCCTGTTCCAGGTGGTGGAACTGCCCGGCACGCCCGTGCGGCGCACATTCTATGTCGTGCGCCAGCGCGCCGTGAGCCCCTCGGCCGCGACGCGCGCATTCCTCGAGCTCGTGAATCAGCGCGCTCGATCGTCGTGAGCGCATCGATCGAGACACGCGCAAGCCTCATGACCGGACTGGGACGGTGGGGGAGAGAGCGGGTCGGGTTGCGTCAGTGACGACGGGAGAGAGAGCTGAAGTTCGGGGCTCGAGAGCCTGCCCAGCGCGCCTTGCTCGGCATGGGCTTCGTCGCATCGAGGCCCGGCACGCTGGACCACTCCGCTGCGAGCGCACTCTCCGTCCCCGCCGCGAGTTTCTACACCGCGCCCGGCATCGGCCCCGCGCTGGTCGTCACGGATCCGCCGCGAGTCGTCTAGGGGCGTGGTAGTCAACCCCTGGAAGGGCTCCTGGGCGACTCAGAGCCTGAGCAGGAATCGGAACGAGCGCGCGAGGATCGCGCGCCAGACGATCCCTCGAGCCCGAGCAGAATGCCGCGAGCGGCATTTCTGCTCAGCCTCTCAATCGCTCCCGATCTGGCACTCCAGCACGCGCGTGGCGGCGAGCGGAGCGGTGCGGCCCGGGACGATCCATTGGGCGTGGAGGAACGTGCCGACGAGCGCAGCGTCGGCCGGGATCGCGATCGACACCGTCGCGACTCCGACCCCGGGAGCCGCGGGCTGCGTGACGGTAGCGAGGACGAGCTCCGCGTTCACCGCCAGGCTGCACGCGCCGCGCGCGCCGGAACGCGCACGGCGAGCGCCGAGATCGCCCGCGATCAGAAGCGCGGAGAGGCCAGGATCGATCCCGGTGAGATGGAGCACGAGCTCGTGACCGACGAGCGGCAGGCCTGTCGCTCCGATCCGCGGTGTTCGGCCGCGCAGGTCCGAGCACGGCTGCCCGACGGCCCGCAAGCCCGTCCTGGGCGTGGTGACCGACGCCGCTCGAGCCGGAGCACCCGAGCGGACCTCGAGGATCGTCTGCAGGGTCGCGAGTTTGCGCGTGACGAAAAGGTCGGGGAAGCCATCCCGGTTCCAGTCCTGATCGCCCTCGACCAGGACCAATGCGGACGGAAAGGGCAATGGAAGCGTTTCGACGCGAAGCGTCCACAAGGTTTCGAGCGTGTGGCCATCCACGGCTCGGAGCATCGCAAGCGGTGGATGGAGCGTCTGCCGGCGCAGCAGGAGATCGGGGAAGCCGTTGCCGTTCAGGTCTCCGGCGCGAGCTTCCACGAGTTCGAATTGCGGGAGGTCGCTGGGAGGCTGGAGCTCGCCGAGGATCGCGGCCGTGCGCGCGTCACGCACCCGCACGAGCGGTCCCTCCTCGGGCACCTCCAGGAAGTCGACCTGACCGTCGCCGCTGACGTCTCCGATGGCGAAGACGTGGTCGATCGCCACGTCCTCCTCGTCGTCGAACCTCAAGGAGTAGAGGACGGTCCCGTTCCGGCCGGAGATCAGGCTGGTGATCGACATGGCCCACTTGCCGTCGTGGGTGGCCACGTTGGCGATCACGTCCTGCGTTCCGTCGCCGTCGATGTCGCCGCCCAGCCCCACGGCCGAGGAGGGGCCCTTGATCCCCCCCGGGATCCGGTAGAGCTGCTCGAACGTCCCGCCGCGCCGGACGCCTCGCCCGAGGATCGTCTCGTCGAGACCGTCCCGGTCCAGGCGTCCGAGGGAGATCAGAGCCTCGACCTCGTCGTGTCCCGCGAAGAGGAGCTTCCCGTCGCGCCCGCCGAAGAAGAACACCTCGGACTGCGCGTTCCGGCCCGCATAGTCGAGCACGCCGTCGCCGTCGACGTCGCCGAGGCGCGCGACGCGGTACCCGAGTCCGCCCTCGGCAGAGGAGCCGAAGCGCGTCCTCAGCGTCCCCGGCACTTCGCCGGCCGGCGTCGGGCGGCCCGCGAGGACGCGCAGCACGCCGGCCCCGGCCGCGCCGTCGGCGTCGGCATCCGCCTCACCGACCAAGATCTCGGGGAAGCCATCCCTGTCTAGGTCCCCGATCATCGCCAGGCTGTTGGGGCGTCCGGGGAGGGTCCAGGTCTGGAGCACGTCCTCCTGGGCGTGCGCAACGCCGGCTCCGAGCAACACGGCGATCGACGAAACGACGCGCGAGGACCAGGGACGAATGCACATGCGAGCCTCACTCAACGGCGCAAGAGTGCTGGACCGAAGATGACAGCCTAACTCGCTTTCGGAAACCAGGGGCTCCGGCCTCATGTTGGTTGAACGCGAGGCAACAATGTGTGCGCCGATTCGCGCCGATCTCGCCCGCGGACCCCGGGTGCGCGTGGCTAGCCCTCTTGTCCTCGAGCCGTTCTAGTTCGGGCCGGCGCCGGACGAAGAGCGCGCCATGGACGAGATGCGCGCCCTGTTCGTCGCCGTCGTGCTGGCCCTGCCCTTCGGCGTCTACGTACTCGTGGCGCTGATGCGCAAGGCGAGCTATCGGTCTTGCGCGGCGAGACTGGGGGCGGCGTACGTCGAGCGCGGCTGGTTCGCTCCCGGTCTGATCGCGGGAGAAGGCTTCGAGATCGAGCCCGAGCAGGTCGGGAAGAGCTATCGCACGCGCGTGCGAGTCGCGGTGGGCAGCAGCCCTGGCCGCTTCCTGCTCCGGCCCGGGTTCTTCGGGGAGTCCCCCGACTGGTCGTTCGCAAGAGTTGCCGCAACACGCATCAACCGCGTCTTCCTGTGGGAGGTCGCCATCGGGGGATTCGTCGAGCCGACAGAAGAGCAGCGCGCCGCCCTGCTCGGCTGGTTGGGGCGCGGCTCGCTGCGCTCGGACACGCACCCGTCCTTGGCGGCCGCCAAGATCCGCGAGATCACCATCAAAGACGGGTTCGTCGCGGTCAGTTTCCGCGGCATCGTCTCGGACTTCGCCCGACTCCAGCGCACGCTGGAAGCGCTGCGGCTGTTGGCGCCCGACGAGCGGAGCGCCAAGGCCAGGGAGATTGCATGAGGGTGGAGTGGGTCGTTGCCTTCGACCCGCTCGCTCCCGACTGAAGGCGCCGTTGGGCGACGGGTTCGATCAAGGCAGGAACGTGTCGCGCTCGCCGCGTTCGAGGTGCACGCTCTCGCCGATGCGCGGCGGAACGCGGTGTACCAGCCGCTGGCCGTCGAAGACCAAGAAGCGCCAGCGCAGGTCGTCGAGCGACGTGTCGAGTCTGAATTCCAGGCGCCAGAGATCGCCCTCGGCGTCCGGCGTGCCGCGCACCTCGAGGTAGCGCGTCGTCCAGGTGCGCTCGACGCCGGCGCGGGGTTCCGCGGTGAGGAACACGCGTTCGATCGGGTTCGCGAGGAACGCGCCGTCGAGGCTCTCGACCGTGAAGCGGTCCTCGGCGGTGCGCGTCCAAGAGAGCGCGCGCTGGCCCGCCTGCAGCGGGTGGAAGCGAACCCGCTCACTGCCGCCCTCGAAGATCCAGGTAGACAGTGGACCCAGGGCGACCAACGAACTCGGCGAGGCCTGCAGCACGAAGGCGTGGCGCTCACCCAGTTCCGCGGGACCGACGTCGGCTCCGGCGATCACGGAGCGCAGCCGGGCCCACGACTCCGACATGGCCAAGCCCGCGCCGAGCACGACCAGCGCCGAGAGCACTTGCGCCACCGCGATCGAGCGCGCGGCCAGGCGCATGCCCCGACTCGTGCGCTCGCGCCAGGCCGCCGCGAGGTGACGTTCCAGCCACAACGCGATCAGCGGCGCCCAATACAGCATCGGCGTGAACATCAGCCGGTCCGAGGGCGGCGCGCCGGCCTGCGGCAGGAGCGCCAGCACCCCGAGCAGCGTGAGCAGCCCGCTCGCGGGTACGCCGCGCAGGCCCCTCGCGAACAGCGCGACGATCCCCACTCCGAGCACCGTCGCCAGCGCGAGCAGCGCCCAGGCATGCTCGGGCGCGAGCAGCAGCGCGTCGATCGGGAACGGCGCCACCGCGGCGAGCGGCGCGCACACGAACATCACCACGGCGCCGCGCGCGAACTCCGCCGGCGCCGTCCAGGGCATCGGATAGAAGAGCACGTTCGAGCCCATACCCCAGGCCGCGTAGCCGGCCAGGTACGGGAGTGCGAGTGCGAGTGGCGCCAGCACGGCGACCTTCGAGAGACGCGTAGGGGCTCCAGCTCGGCGCGCGAACAAGAACACCAGCGTCAATCCGGCCGCGACGTGCAGACCCGATTCCTTCGCGAGCAGCGCGAGGAACGCGAGCCAGAGCGCCGCGACGTAGTGCCGCCCCAAGCCACGCTCGCGCGCCACGAGCCCGGCGTGCAAGGCCAAGGCGGCGAACAGCGCCTCGAGCAGCGAGTTGCGGTTGGCGATCCAGCCCACCGGGACCAAGCCGCCATTGTCGGCCGCGAAGATGGCAAGCGCGAGCGAGGCCGTTCCATGCGAGAGCCCGAGACGCATGTACAGCCGCCGTGCAGCGATCAAGAGCAGCGCGAACAGACCCAGACTGACGGCGTGGCCGGCAACCGGCGCGGAGCCGAACAGTGCGTAGTCGAGCCACAAGGACAGGCTGGTCAGCGGCCGGAAGAAGCGCACCCGCCAGTCCGCATCGACCCACCACGGGAACGCGGCGCGCTCCGCGCTCGATTCCGGCGCGCTGGCCAGCGTGCCGAAGTCGTACAGGCTCCAGGGCTTCCAGGTCGGACTCTCGATGCGCCCGTCGAGCACGAGCTGCACGCCGAAGTCGTCGGCCATGTAGCCTGCGCCCAGGCTGGGCGCGTACAGGCCCAGGGCCAGCACGAGCAGCGCCGCGAACCAGGCGCGCGCGCGTTGCGCCGG
>JABFRZ010000061.1 GCA_013140785.1 Planctomycetota bacterium
GGCCGGGCCCAGGCGCACTACCACCGGAGCGCTACCATCGGATGAGGGTCCCACCCCAGGTGAGGCCGGCCCCGAAGGCCACCAGCACGACCAGCTTGCCCTTCTCGATGCGCCCGGCGCGCACGGCCTCGTCCAGCGCCAGCGGCACGGTGGCGGCCGAGCTGTTGCCGTACTTCTCGATGTTGACCACGACCTTCTCGGGCGGAATGTCGAGGCGCTCGAGCGCGGCCTCGATGATGCGCTTGTTGACCTGGTGCGGCACGACCAGGGCGATCTCATCGGGCGAGTAGCCCTCCGTCATCTCGCGCACCATTTCGCCCATGTAGGTCACCGCGAAGCGGAACACGTCGCGCCCGCGCATGCGGATGAAGTGCTCGCGCTTCTCGAGCGTCTCCTGGGTGGGTGGCTTGCGCGAGCCTCCGCCCGGCATGTGGATGAAGTCGTAGCCCTTGCCGTCGGCGCCCAGGGTGGTCCTCAGGATCTCGCCCTGCCCGCACTCGTCGAGCGGCGTCAGCACGGCCGCGCCGGCCGCGTCGCCGAAGATGACGCACGAGCTGCGGTCGGTGAAGTCCACGAAGCTGGTCAGCTTCTCGGCCCCGATCACGAGCACGCGCCGCGCGCGCCCGGCCGCGATGAAGGCCTCGCCGGTGTGCAGCGCCGTCAGGAAGCCGGTACAGGCCGCGTTGACGTCGAAGGCGCCCGCATGGGTGGCACCCAGGCGGTCCTGGACCAGGCACGCCGTGGAGGGCAGGAGGTAGTCGGGTGTGAGCGTGCCGAGCACGATCAGATCGAGCTCCTCGGGCTTCACGCCAGCGGCTTCCAGCGCGCGCTTCGAGGCCTCCAGCGCGAGGTCGGATGTGGCCTGGTCATCGGCCGCGAAGCGCCGCTCCTCGATCCCCGTGCGCTGGACGATCCACTCGTCCGAGGTATCGACGAGGCGCTCGAAGAAGGCGTTCTTGACGACCCGTTCTGGGACGTAGGAGCCGGTGCCGGCGATGCCGACTGCGATCCTCGAGGCCATGCTGCTTGGGTGCGCCGCTCCTCTCCGAGCCGGAGCACGAGGCAGGAAGCCTACGGGCCCGATCGGATTTCGCAACGGGTGGACAGCGAATCCCCCGCCTTCTTCCCTGCGCGTCGCCCGCGCCTCAGCGGTCGGATCGAAAACGCACCGCGCGCGCAGTCAGGACGAGCGGCTGGGCGCCGCGAGGCCGCGGCCGATGTGCTCGGTGACGCCAGCATCCGCGGCGCGCACGGCCTGGCCGATGGCGTTGGCGATGGCCTTCTCGTCCGAGCGCCCGTGTCCGATGATGACCACGCCGTTCACGCCCAGGAGCAGCGCGCCGCCGTAGCTCTTGTAGTCGATCACGGCCTTGAGGTTGCCGAGCGTCGCGCCCGTCAGATCGACGCCGCTCTTCTTCAGCTCGCCCAGGATCTTGGCGGTCAGGAACGAGGCGAACTGCTCGAGCAGCTTCAGGATCACGTTGCCGGTGAAGCCGTCGGTCACGACGATGTCGCACACGCCGCGGAAGATGTCGCCGCCCTCGACGTTGCCGACGAACTCGAGCCCGCTCGCCGCGAGCAGCTCGTGGGCTTCCTTGAGCAAGTCGGTGCCCTTGCCCTTCTCCTCGCCCACGTTCAAGAGGCCGACGCGTGGACGCGCCTGGCCGAGGCAGCTCTGCGCGTAGACGGACCCCATGGCGCCGTACTGCAGCAGGTGATCAGCCTTGGGCGCGATGTTCGCTCCCATGTCGAGGATCGTGACCGGCTGGCCCGTCAGGTTGAGCGTGACGGCGATGCCTGGCCGGCGCACGCCGGGGATCGTGCCGAGCCCGAGCGTCGCCGCGCCGACGCACGCCCCGGTGTTGCCCATCCCGACCACGGCGCTGGCGCGCTTCTCGCGCACGGCCTGTACGCAGCGTCCGATCGAGCTATCGGGCTTCGCGCGCAGCGCCTGGGCCGGCGACTCGCCCATCTCGATCACCTGCGCGGCGTGCTGGAACTGGAAGCCGGGATCGCCGCCCAGCTCGCGCAGCATGGCCTCCATGCGTGGCTGGTCGCCGACGAGCAAGAGGCGCGCGGGCGGGACGCGCAGCGTGCCCTTCCCGGACACGGCGGCGAGCGCCCCGGCCAGGGTCGCGCGGGGGGCGTCGTCGCCCCCCATCACGTCGAGGGCGATGAGCGAGGCGCTCATGGCGCGCTAGACGTCTTCCTTCTGCAGCACTTCGGTGCCCTTCTTGTCCGCGCCCTTCTCGAAGCCGTAGTAGCCGCAGTTGTCGCACACGCGATGCGACTTCACGGGCGCGCTGCAGCGGCTGCAGTGGTTGCACTGATAGGGCTTGAGGGCCAGGTGCGAACGGCGTTCGCCCTGGCGGGCGCGGGACGTTCGGCGCTTGGGATTGGGCATGGGAGAACTCTCGAGAAGGGCGCGACGAGGCCTTGGTCGAGGCCGCTCTAGCCGAACCGGAAGCCGCGGATGCTAAGGGCGCACGCAGGAAGTGTCAACGCGCGCGCCGCTCGCCGCTCATGCCTTGCTGAAAGCCGCCTTGGGCGCGCGCTGGAAGGCCTCGAGCGCCGCCGCCCGTCCCGCGGCCCGCTGACCCTGGCCCTGCGCGAGGTCGGGCTTGCCGCCGCCGCCACCGCCGAGGTGCGGCGCGAGAAAAGCCGCCGCGTGACGCGCCTCCCAGCCGCGCGTGAGCGCCGCGCCCTGGCTGAGCGCGACCCAGGGCGCCTTGTCGCCGTCCTGGCCGAGCAGGATCACGGCCAGGTCGGGCGCGAGGGTCTTCACGCGTCCGGCCAGCTCGCGCAGCGACTCGAGCTCGAGCTCGAGCGCCGCGATGCCGACCTGCAGGCCGTCGATCGGCCGCAGCGCCTTGCGCACGGCCTCGAGCGCGCCGGCGACGTCGCCCTTGGCGCTCTCCTTCTCCTTCTTCTTGGCGTCCTTGAGCTGCTGCTGGAGCTGCTCGATGCGCTGAGGCAGCTCCTCGACCGAAGCCTTGAGCGCGCGCGCGGCCTCGCGCAGGAGCTTCTTCTGGTGCTGGATGTGCTCGACGGCGGCTGCCCCGGTGAGCGCCTCGATGCGCCGTACCCCGGCCTGGATCGCGCCCTCCGAGAGGATCACGAACGGCCCGATGTCGCCCGCGGCCGCGACGTGCGTGCCGCCGCACAGCTCGAGCGACCAGCCGCCCACGTCGAGCACCTTGACGCGATCGCCGTACTTCTCCCCGAACATCGCGACGGCGCCCGACGCCTTGGCCTCCGCGAAGCTCTTCTCCGGGTGATCGACCCTCGCGTTGTCGATGACGCGTTCGTTCACGATGCGCTCGATGCGCTCGAGCGCCTCGGGCGTGACCGCCTTCGGGTGCGAGAAGTCGAAGCGCAAGCGGTCCGGCCCGACGTAGGACCCCTGCTGCGCGACGTGCTCGCCGAGCACGAGCTTGAGCGCCTTGTGCAAGAGGTGCGTGGCTGTGTGGTTCTTGCGCGTGCGGTCACGAGCCTTGCGATCAACACGGGCCCGTACTGACAATCCCTTCAAGGTCGTCAACGCATCGAGGTCTTCAAGCTTGACCTTACCTCGGTGAAGAAGGTGCTCGCCACTTCTTGCTAGACCCTCGACTTGAAAGGAAATCGAACCATCCAGAGCTTCGATTACGCCCCGGTCCGACACTTGGCCCCCTGACTCTGGGTAGAAGGGGCTCTCGCGCAGGATGACCGATACTGAAGTCTCCGCCTCTCCCTCAAAGGCCGAGGTGTAGACATCGATGATGACGGTCTCAACCTCGTACGAACGGACCCCAGGTTCCCAATAGGTAGAAGTGGTTGCTGGAAGGCCGCGCATGGCCTCCAAGGTTGCTTCAGAGAAGCCCGACTTGAACTTGCCCTCGCTCTTGCTCTTCGTGCGGTGCGCCCCTTCGGCCGCGTCCCAGCCCTTGTCGTCGACCGCGAGCTTGCGCTCGCGCGCCATCAGCTCGACCAGGTCGCGCGGGAAGCCGTAGGTCGCGTAGAGCTCGTAGGCTTCGCCGCCATCGAGCGCCTTCTTGCCGCTCTTCTCGACGCGCGTCGCGAGCTCGCCGAAGCGCACCAGTCCGCGGCCCAGCGTCTTGTTGAACGATTCCTCCTCGGCCCGCAGCAGGAGCTGCACGTGCTCCATCCGTTGCGGGATCTCCGGGAAGACCTCGCCCAGCGTCTCGGCCACTGCGGGCGCGACCTCGCACAGGAACGGGTCCTCGAAGCCGAGCGCCTGGCGGCCGTAGCGTGAGGCGCGGCGGATCAGGCGGCGCAGCACGTAGCCACGGCCCGTGTTCGAGGGCAGCGCGCCGTCCGCGAAGGCCACCGTGCAGGCGCGCACGTGGTCGGCGATGACGCGGAAGGCGATGTCGGCCTTCTCGTCGCCGCTCCCGTAGCGCTTGCCCGCCAGCTTGCCAATGCGCGCGAAGATCGGCGCGAAGACGTCGGTGTCGTAGTTCGAGCGCTTGCCCTGCAGCACGCCGACGATGCGCTCGAAGCCCATGCCGGTGTCGACGTGCTGGGCCGGGAGCTTCACGAGGCGCCCGTCGTCGAGACGGTTGAACTCCATGAACACGTTGTTCCAGAGCTCGAGGAAGCGCTCGCTGCCGGCATTGACCCCGATCTTCGGGTTCGCGCCGTCGCGTGGATCCGTGTCGAGCCCGCCGCGGTCGATGTGGATCTCGGTGCACGGGCCGCAGGGCCCGGTCTCGCCCATCTCCCAGAAGTTCGCCTTGCGCCCGAAGAAGAGCACGTGGCTCGGATCGACGTCGGTCGTTTCCTTCCAGATGCGGCCAGAGTCCTCGTCGCGCGGCAGGCCGTCCTTCTCGTCACCGCCGAAGACCGTGACCCACAGGCGCTCCTTGGGGAGCTTCCAGGTCTTCGTCAGCAGCTCCCAGGCCCACGGGATCGCCTCGGCCTTGAAGTAGTCGCCGAAGGACCAGTTGCCGAGCATCTCGAAGAAGGTGTGGTGGTAGGTGTCGTGGCCAACCTCCTCGAGGTCGTTGTGCTTGCCCGAGACGCGGATGCACTTCTGCGAATCCACCGCGCGCGTGTAGTCGCGCTTGCCGGTCCCGAGGAACACGTCCTTGAACTGGTTCATGCCCGCGTTGGTGAAGAGCAGCGTCGGGTCGTCCTGCGGGAAGACCGGCGACGAGGGCACCTCGCGGTGGCCGCGCTGGGCGAAGAAGTCCAGGAAGTCGCGGCGGATCTGGGTCGCGGAGCGGACGTCGCCCTTCGACGGGTTCTTCTGCGGACTCTTCGGTTGGCTCATGGGAAGCCGCGGATGATAGAGCGCACCCGCGGCCTCCCGAAAGCCTCTCGCGTGACTCCGTCTACTTTGCGGAGGGAGCTACGCCTGCCGCGCGGACACCGGAAAGCCTCGATCGTGACTTCGAAGCGCTCGAGCAGCTTGCCGCCACGGATCCACTCACGGGCCTGGCGAATCGGCGGGGATGTGAGAAGAGCATCGCCAGCGAGA
>JABFRZ010000080.1 GCA_013140785.1 Planctomycetota bacterium
GAGTGCAGCCGCGTCGCCACCCTTCGCCAGCGCGCGGCAGCGGCGCGCCAGCGTCACGCACTCCTCCAGCGCGCGCAGGGTGCGTTGGGCCCAGGCCGCGAGCTTCGCGCGCCGCGCTGCGCGATCGAGGTCAGTGCAAGCACGTTCGAGCACGGCCTCGACTTCGACGGGCTGCCAGTCCGCGCTGGTCTCGCGGAGGGAGAGGTGCTCCATGCCCGTGATATGCGCGCCGCCCTCGGTGCAGTTGACCAGGCGCGTCGCGCCCTTGAGCGCGGGCACCACGGCCTCGAACCAGTCGAGGAAGGCCTTGAGCTGCGGCGTCGTGCGCACGAGGCCGCCGGACCAACCGGGCACCTCGAGGATGCGTTGCGCCGGCGTGAACTGGAGACGTCCGTCGGCGAGTGGCACGCCGATCCCCGTGGCGCCGGCCGGCTTCAAGAGACGGAACTCGCGCGCGCCCTCGGGCACGACCGCGGCGTCGCCGTCGAGGCTCTCGGCCGCGTAGAAGCGCTCGGTGAAGGACAGGTCCTGGCCGACCAGGGTGATCGGATCGCAGCCGAGGAAGAGCGCGAACGAGAGCATCGAGCAAGACACCGAGCCGCCCGTGGCCAGGCCGGGCACGGCTCCGAGCGGCTCGAACAGCCAGGCGTCCGTCTCGCCGTTGCTGGCGAAGGCGAAGCGCCGGCGCACCGGAGCGGCGAACGTCTCCGCGCGGCAGGTGGCGCCGATGACGAAAGCGCCGACGCGAGCGAGATCGAGCCCAGCCCAGTGTCGCCCCAGGTCGCCCGGATCCGCGCACAGGACGAAATGGGGAGCAACGCCGGTGCCGAGCAGCGCGGCCAGCGCGTGCGTACCGGTGAGGATCACGGCGCGCTGCGACAGCGCGCCGAGCTCGGCGAGGTTGCGCGAGAGCGACGGCCCCGGGGACACGAGCACGGCGGGCTTGCCCGCGAAGGCCCCGCGCAACGTGTCGATCGATGGATTCGCGCACAGCGCTGGCAGATTGGCCAGTCCCTGCGTCAGCCAGGTCGTGCCGCTGTCGGTCACGGTCTTGCGCGCCATGGCGCGGCAGCGCAGACCGTTCTTGAGGCTCTGCGCGAGCGTGTGCGCCAGCTCGGGCGGCGTCTCGCGCGCGCGGTGCACGAGAGCGTGCTTCGGCATCACGCCGGGGAGCGCCAGCACGGCGCGGAAGAGCTCGGGAGCGGAGCGCACGAGCTGGACACCCGCGCTCGATTCATCCGAACCCGCTTCCATGGTCGAAGCGGGAACGCGGAAGACGCGCACGCCGCGCGGCATGGCCGGACTTGGCGGCCCGACCCACACGAGCACGTCGCGCCCAGGATCCCAGGTGGCAGGGAGTTCGAACCCAGGCCTGGCCGCGAGCTCGTTGCCTGAATCCATGCCGTGTCCTGTCGGTCGCGGGCGCCGTTTGCTTGAAGAGCGGAGCGCGCGCTCAGCGGAACAGGCGCACGGGCGTCACGTGCGGGAAGCGCTCGGCGAGGTAGCGCTCGATGTCACGGATCGAGCTGTAGTGCCGCGTCGCGATCAGCGCGAGCTTCTTGGTTCGCAGTCCTTCCTCGGGCGTGGCCACGGGCGCGCCGAGGAACTCGCGTCGGTAGGCATCCACGATCGTGAACGCGCCGAAGCGCTCTTGCCAACGCTCGGCTCCGACGGTCGCCCACATGCGCAGCAGGTTCTCGCAGGCTCCGTACAGCGCCGCTTCACGCGGGTCGTGGCGCGCGAGCTCGCGCACCGCAGCCTCGCAGGCCTGCGCCTGGGCTTGTTCCTGCTGGCGAAAAGCGCCTGCCAGCGGGCTGTTCTCGTCAGGTCGGCCCTTGCGCAGCAAGAGGCGCGTGACCGGCCAGTCGCGCACCGAGCCGTCCATGTCGAGGCGCACCAAATGGAAGCCGCGCGGGCAGCCGTCGCTCAAGCGCGCGAGCGCCGGGATCGAGAAGTGCCACAGGTGCGCACGATTGATGTTGTCGGCGTGGCCGTAGTCGTTGATCTCCAGCGCGGGCACCTCCAGGTAGAGGAAGCCCCCGTCGGCCACGATGCGGCCCGCGTCTTCGAGGAACTGGCGCGGCTGATGGACGTGCTCGAGCACGTGGGTCGCGCACACGAGCTCGCAGCGCGTCGGGTGCTCGTAGGTGCCCTCGCCCAACCAGGCCTCGCGTACCGTGTCTGTCTGGGGCTGCGGATCGATCGCGTCACGCGCCGCGACGCGCACGCCGGCGCGCTCCAGGGCTGCGAGCAGCGCGCTGTCCTTGGCGCCGACATCCAGGCCGCGCGCGATCTCGCGCCAGCCATAGGTCGCGAGCGCCGAGGCGATCCAGCGCGCCGCGCTGTCGAAGCACTCGACCGGGCGCGGCTCGGAGAACTGCCAGGATTTGGCGTAGTAGTCGCGCAGGACCTCGGGCGCCGGCAGCGGGTCCTTGCGCACCAGCCCGCAGCGCGCGCAGATCTCGTAACGCCGCAGCGCGACGTCGGGCTCGGAGCGGAAGCCGAGCTCGTGGCGCTCGCCGATCTTCCGGAAGTCGCTCGCCAGGCAACAGCAGCACGGCGCCTGCGTGGCCTTGGGTTCCAACACCGCCCTCGATCTCTTCGTGCTCTTCGTCGATCTCGTCATCGTTTCTCCCTCGTGCGACTTCAGACAGCCACGGGTTCGAAGAGCTCGATCGTCTCGCCGTCCGGACCACGCAGGTAGCAGCAGCGCGAGCCGGAGTTCTTGCCCTCGGGGATGACCACGGGCGTGTCGGAGACCCTGCGGGCTCCCGCGGCCAGGGCGCGCGCGACCCAGGCCTCGATGCCCGAGACCGTCAAGCACACGTGCTGGTGGCCGTGACGCCAGGTGAGCTCGTCCTCGGCGGACAGCGGCGCGGGCGCGCGGTACTGGATCAGCTCCAGGTGCATGCCGCTCTCGAGGTGCATGTGCCCGAACTCGAGATCGGCGGGCACGCCGATGATCTCACCGATCCAGGGCGCGCTGCGGCGCACGCGCATCTTGAGCTCGAAGCCGAAGGCCGCGCCGTAGAACGCGATCGAGCGGCCCAGATCGGCGACGGTGATTCCGACGTGGCCAAAGCGCACCGTCGGCGCGGAGGCTGCGGGAGCGCCGCTGGCGAGGATCCCGGCGGCAGGCGAGCGGGTCTGCATGGAGATCTCTATCGGCCCCTTCGCGCGCATGCTCATGGGGCTTCTGGCGGCGCTCGCGGGCCTTGCTGGGGGGCGCGCCGCTTAGCGGATCTCGAGCAGCTTCAGCGGGCCCGCGAGCTCCTGGAAGGACTCCACGAAGTGCGCGGTTTCTTGCTCGGTGAAGCGGCCCTCGATGAGCCCCTGGCCGATGAGCTTGGCCATCAAGGTGGGCGCGGAGCGCACTCGGTCCTCGATCACGAGGCCGAGCCGCCGGCTAACGTTCGCGCCGGTGAGCGCCTCGAAGTCGGCTGCGCGCGCGTCGGAGGTCTTGAAGCCCAGGCAGGGGTAGCCGAAGTCGTCGAGGCTGGCGTACACGCGCGCGAAGCCCGCCGCGCCGAAGCAAGCCTCGGGCCGATCCGGGAGGAGCAGGGCCTCGGGTCGGCCGGCGGTGCCTGCGAAGAGCGTCTCGGACCAGAGCAGCCGCCGGTGCGGACCCTCGGAAGCCGCGAGCACGTGGAAGAGCGCGAGCGGCTGCGACGGGTTCGCCCGGCGCCAGGCATCGAGCTTCTCCTGCTCGCGCGCGAGGTCGATGGCGTCTTTCTCTCCTTCGGCGAAGAACAGGAACTCACACACCCCGAGGTTGCGCAGCATCTCCGCGAAGAGCTCGCGCTCGCGCGGCTGGATCTGCGGCATCGTGAGCTCGATGCGACGAGTCGCGGGATCGGTTTGGATGCGCAGCGCGCGCTCCATGGCCTCGAAGCGGCGCCGCACGAGGCTCGCGACGCTCTCGACGGCTTGCGCCTCGCTCGCATCCTTCGCCACCCAGCCGAGCGCCTCGGCGCGCGCCGGATCGACTTCGAGGACGTAGGTGACCGACGCGACCCCGCGCGAACGCTGGCCATCCTGCGCCGCGCCGTCCGAGGCCATCACCGCGCCCACGCCGATCAAGGCCAGGTTGCCCAGGAAACGTCGCATGGTTCCTTCCTCGCCCTTCAAATCTTCAGCTTCGCAAGCACCGCGCGCGCGGCACCCGATTCCAGGCTCTTCATGGCGAGATCGACGCCCTCGGCCAGAGTCGGCACGCGCCGGGCCGCCTTCAAGATGATCGCGGCGCCGAGCAGCGTGGCGTGCCGCGCCGGGTTGGACTCGCCCTTCAGGACACCCTCGGTCATCAGGCCGGCGGCGCGCACGAGCGCGGGATTGTCGCCGGGGCCCTGACCCTCCTCGGGCGGGCCGTACATGGGCAGCTCGGGATTCTCGGGGCAATCGAGGCCGAAGTCCGCGGGCTCCACCGAAAGTGGCACCTGGTGAACGCCCGCGACCTCGACGCCGCGTGTGCGGCGAGTCAGCGACGGGATCACGCCGCCGCCGACGCCCTGGATGGCGATGCCGGAGGTGTGACCGAGGCCGGCCATCGTGCCGGCCGCGAGGCCGAGAACCGGTCCGGAGTTGGAGCCCAGGAGGAGCGCGGCGCTGGCCGGCACGATCAGCTTCTCGACCGTCGAGAGCGGCGTGCGCACGCCCACGTCGCCGCGCACGCGCCGCAGGCCGAGCAGGGCTGGCAGCATGCCCGGCGCGGCGATCGCTCCGAAGCCCGTCCTGGCGACGTTGCGCTCGGCTTCGGCCGGATCCCAGCTCATCGGCGCGCCGAGCTGCTCGAGCACGTGCGCGCCGGTCACCCCACGCTTCGGCGGCACACCGCGATCGACAACGAGCAGGACCTTCGCGCCCGCGCCCGCCGCCACCAGGCCGGCGGCGACCTCGAGCGGCGGCGTCAGATCGTAGCCGTCGTGCGGCGGGCACACGCACACGAGTTCCGTGACACCCTGGCACGGAATCGAGGCGCGCTCGCGGGCCGCGCGCGCGAAGCCGATGACCTCGTCCACCGTGACGCCCTTCCAGCGCAGCGCGATCAGGAACGCGCCGATGCGGATCTCGCTCTCCTCGCCGTCGAGGATCGTCAGGAAGGCACGGTAGGCCTCCTCCTGGGTCAGGTTGCGCCCGTCGCGGCGATCCGCCGAGCCGAGCACGCGCAGGAGATCGCGGAGGATCATGCGGGCACGGAGCCTAACGCCGAGCGGATGGACGGACAACGCCGCGCGCGATCCGGCTCGCTATCCTCACGTGGGAGTCATGGGGAACGAAGCCAGCTCGTCCGGGGAACGGCGGCCCCGGCCGCGCCGCGCTCTGCGCTGGATCGTGCGCGGGTGCCTGGTGGTGCTGGTCCTGCTGGCGCTCGCCTTCGTGCTGCGCGAGCGCTGGCTCGGGCCGCTGGCGCTGCGTCTGCTGCGCCGGGAGGCGCGCGCGGCGTACGGCGCCGAGCTCGTGATCGAGCGCGACTGGCT
>JABFRZ010000621.1 GCA_013140785.1 Planctomycetota bacterium
AGATCTGGAAGCCGGTGCAGATGCCCACGAGGAGACCTCCGTCGGCGACGAAGCGCTGCAGCGGCTCGGGCAGGCGCTGGCGCAGCTCCAGGCCGAAGATGCGGCCGGCGGCCACGTAGTCGCCGTAGCTGAAGCCCCCGGCCAGCACCAGGATCTCCTGCTCGGCGAGCAGCGCCGGGTCGCGCGCCACCGCGTTCAGGTGCAGGAGCGAGGTCGCGGCGCCGGCCAGCTCGAGTCCGCGCACGGTCTCGGCGTCGCAGTTCGTGCCGGCCGAGCGCAGGACGAGCGCGCGCACGGCGTTCGGTTCGACGCGCTTGGCTGGGTTCTTCTGCATGGTGGATGACGGCTTCATCCCTGGAAGGCCGAGTGGAAGGCGCGGCGCAGCTCTTCGACGGGAAGCTCGAGCAGCGGGCGGCCGGCGGTGCCGCGCACCGCGAGCACGGGCTCGGCTTGGACCCTGCCGATGTCGGCGTAGGGCAGCCCTTGTAGGTGCTGCTCGAACGCGGCGGCCTCTGCGGGCGCGACCTCGACCAGGAAGCGCGTGGTGGACTCGGAGAAGAGTCGCCAACCATCCGCGTCCCAACCCACGGGCTCCGGCGCGGCCGGGACGCGTGCGAGGTCGAGCGCGAGGCCGAGGCCACCACCGAAGCTCATCTCCGCGGCCGCGACCGCGAGGCCGCCCTCCGACAGGTCGTGGCAGCTCGCCACCGTGCCCGCTTGGATGGCCGCATGCAGCGCGGCCAGCACGCGCGGCGCGCGCGCGAGGTCCACGCGGGGAACTGTTCCGCCGCGGCGGGCGGCGTGCTGGTGAACCAGTGAGCCGCCCAGCTCGGGGCGCGTCTCGCCCACGAGATAGACACGGTTCTCGGCGGCCTTGGCGTCCATCGTGACGCAGCGCGCGACGTCGGGCACGAGCGCGAGCGCCGTGATCAGCAGCGTGGGCGGGATCGAGAGCGTCTCCTCGCCGACGCGGTACTCGTTGTTCAGGCTGTCCTTGCCCGAGACGAAGGGCGTGCCGAAGGCTTTGGCGGCGTCGTAGCAGCCCTCGGCCGCGAGCACGAGCGCCCCGAGGCGATCGGGCTTGTCGCAGTTGCCCCACGAGAAGTTGTCGAGGATCGCGGTGCGCGCCGGATCGGCCCCGACCGCGACGGCGTTGCGCAGGGCTTCGTCGATCACGGCCAGCGCCATCGCGTACGGATCGAGCGCGCCGAAGCGGGAGCTCGCGCCGCAGGCCAGCGCGACGCCCATGCGCGAGCTCGGGAGCGGCTGCAAGACGGCCGCATCGCTGGGCGCGTCGCCGTGCACGCCGACCAGCGGCTTGACCACCGAACTGCCCTGCACCTCGTGATCGTACTGCCGCACGATCCACTCCTTGCTGGCCACCTCGGGCGCCGCCAGCAGCGCGAGCAGCGTGCGCGCGAAGCCCTCGGGCGGCGTCGGACAGCCAGGGTCGGGGATCGACGGTCGCTCCCAGCGCGCCTGGCGCAGCGGGCGCGGGTTGCCCTTGTGCAGGAAGGCCATGGCGAGCTCGGCCACGAGCTCGCCACGGTCCTTGACCACGAGTCGCTGCGTGTCGGTGAAGCGCCCGAGCACGGTCGCCTCGACGTCCTCGGAGGCGAACAGGAGAACGAGCTCGGCCAAGTGCTCGGGCGGGACGGCGAGCACCATGCGCTCCTGCGCCTCGCTGATCCAGACCTCGTGCGAGGCGAGGCCGGGGTACTTGAGCTTCACTTCCGAGAGCTCGACTTCGGCCCCGGTGTGTTCGCCCATCTCACCCACGGCCGACGAGAATCCGCCCGCGCCGCAGTCGGTGACGCCGCGATAGAGACCGCGCTCGCGCGCCGCCAGCAAGCAGTCGAGCGTGCGCTTCTCCGTGATGGGGTCGCCGATCTGCACGGCCGAGGACGAGACCGTCTCGGAGTGCTCGCTGAGCTCGAGCGAGCTGAAGGTCGCGCCGTGGATGCCATCGCGGCCCGTGCGCCCGCCGACCGAGACGATCACGTCGCCGGAACGCACCTCCTTGGTGGCCGCCGCGTGCGGCAGGATCCCGAGCGTGCCCGCGTACACGAGCGGATTGGCCACGTAGCCCTCGTCGAACCAGACCCCGCCCGCGATCGTCGGGATGCCCATGCGGTTGCCGTAGTCGCGCACGCCGGCCACGACCCCGCGCAGGATCCGCCGCGGGTGCAGGGTGCCGCGCGGCACGCGCTCCTTCGGGAGGTCGGGCGGGCCCACGAAGAAGGCGTCGGTGTTCGCGATCGGGCGCGCGCCGCGGCCCGCGCCGAGCACGTCGCGGATCACGCCGCCGATGCCGGTGCCGGCGCCGCCGTAGGGGTCGATCGCGCTCGGGTGGTTGTGGGTCTCCACCTTGATGGCGAGGTCGAAGCCCTGCTCGAAGGCCACGATCCCGGCGTTGTCCACGAACACGCTCACGCACCACGGGCGCGCGAGCTCGTGCGTCGCACGCGCGATGGTGCTCTTCAGCAAGTTGTCGATGCGGCGTGGCGCGCCGCCCCCGGGCGGCGTGAAGTCGATCAGGCCCGTGAAGGTCTTGTGCTTGCAGTGCTCGCTCCAGGTCTGCGCCAGGGTCTCGAGCTCGCACGCGCTGGGCTCGCGTCGGAGGCCCGCGAAGTGGTCCTGGATCGCGCGCATCTCGGCCAGACTGAGGCTGAGCTGGCCGTCCTTCGAGAGCCGCACGAGCTGTTCGTCGGAGAGTGTCAGCAGCGCGACCTCGACGCGCCCGCGCGGGGCACGCGGGAAGGGCTCGCCGTAGGGCAGGTCTTCTCGTCCGATGCGTACGACTTCGATGGTCTCGTTGGCCAAGAGGCGCGCGGCGAGCTGCCCCAGCTCCGCGCGCGTGGTGACGCCGCGCAGCTCGAAGACACGGTAGGTGGCCACTCCCGGCGCGCCGCTCGGCGGTGTGCGACCCGTGCGCACGAGCAGGTCGTCCAGCGTGTGAGCCACCGGGTCCATCACACCCGGGCGCGGCATGACCAGCACGCGTTGCGGTCCCGGGCGCGGCGCGGCCCGCGGTGCGAGCACGCGAACCTCGTTGACCACGGGGTCGGCCAGGACCTGGTGCGCGATTTCCTCGATGCACTCGCGCGCGTAGCCCGGCGCGAACAGGTAGCCCTTGGCCACGCGCAGCTCGGACGGTCGCGCGAGCCCGACCTCGTGCATGGCGGCAGCGAGGTGCGTGCCCTCCGGATCGCCGATCGCCGCGCGCCGAAACACCTCGACGCGCCAGGCGTTGGGAGCGGGGTGAGCGGAGAGCGTCGCGTCGCCGTCGTCAGCCAGGGTTGCCTCGGCCGTCGGAGCCATGATGGGGCGCAAGGGGGAAAAGTGCGGAGGCGCCGTAGGGTAGCTCGGGCGCGCGCCGCTCCCAACTGCGTTGCTTCCCACTGTCAGGCGCTCGCCGGAGCAGGCCTCTGTGCGCGGTGGCGGCCCACCCCGAGCGGGGCCTGCCCATGGGCCTTGCCAATCCAGCCTGGGGCAGGACACCATGCCCGCCCGTCCGCCGGCAGGGACCCTCCGCTTCTGCACCGCACCGACAGGACCTTCCCTTGAGCGAACCCCAACGGTCCGAAGGCAACATCCCGGGCATGGCCTTCGAGCGCCCGATCGAGGAGATCGAGGCCCAGATCGCCGAGCTCGAGAGCTTGTCGCTCTCGACCCGTCTCGACATCTCCAGCGAGATCGAGGCCCTCAAGACGCGCCTGGGGGAGACCATCCACAAGACCTACGCCGACCTCTCGGCCTGGGAACGGGTCAACGTCGCGCGCCACCAGAAGCGCCCGGTGGCCCCCGACTACATCCAGGAGATCCTGGACGACTTCGTCGAGCTCCACGGCGACCGCACCTTCGGTGACGACCGCGCCATCGTCACGGGCCTGGCCACGATGGAGGACTGGCGCTTCCTGCTCATCGCGCACCGCAAGGGACGCACGACCAAGGAACGCGTGGAGTGCAACTTCGGGTGTGCGCACCCCGAGGGCTACCGCAAGGCCCTGCGCAAGATGCGCCTGGCCGAGAAGCTCGGCCTTCCGGTCGTATGCCTGATCAACACTCCAGGCGCCTATCCGGGGATCGGGGCCGAGGAGCGCGGGCAGGCCATGGCCATCGCCGAGAACATCCTGGCCATGATGACCCTGCGCGTGCCCGTCGTGGCGGTGGTCATCGGCGAGGGCGGCTCGGGCGGCGCGCTCGGGATCGGGGTGGGCGACCGCGTGCTGATGCTGGAGCACGCTTACTACTCGGTGATCAGCCCCGAGGGCTGCGCCGCGATCCTGTGGAAGGACGGCGAGCGCTCGCCCGAGGCCGCCGAGGCCTTGCGCCTGACCTCGCGCGATCTCATGGAGCTCGGCGTTATCGACGAGGTGATCCGCGAGCCCCTGGGCGGTGCCCACCGCGCGCCTTCGGTGGCCATGAACGAAGTGCGGCGCGTGCTGCTGCGCAACCTGCGTGAGCTGGCGGCGGTTCCGATCGACGAGCTGCTCCAGCGGCGGCGAAAGAAATACCGGCGCATCGCCGAGGTGCCTGGGCGCTTTCCACGCGTGCTGTGAGAGAAGCCCGGCACCGAGCCAACGCGACTTCGCCACTCCCGTAGGCAGGCCCGCCGCTCTACCCTATGGTCAGGCCTCTCCGTGGACCGATTCAGCCTCGGGGCGTGGCCCGGAGCCCAGGCCTCAGAGCCGTGAGCGAGAAGTCCGTATCCCAGGTGCCGGTGCCGCTCGAGGCGCCCTTCGTCGGTCCGAGCGACCACGATCTGATCCGTGGGGCGCAGCGTGGCGAGGAGCGCGCCTTCGAGGAGCTGCTGCGGCGTCACGAGGAGCGGGCCGTGCGCGTGGCCCAGGCCCTGATCGCCAACCGCGAGGACGCCCGCGACCTGGCCCAGGAGGCCTTCCTGCGCGTCTTCCGGAATCTCGAGCGCTTCGACTTCGAGCACGAGTTCACGACCTGGCTGTATCGCATCGTGACCAACCTCGCGATCGACCACCTGCGCAAGCGCAGGCCGGCCGTGAGCACGACCGCCGAGCAAGAGGAAGAGGCCGACCTGGACCTGGCCGATCCCGAGGGGCCGGCGCCCTCGGCCAACCTGGAGCAGCTCGAGACCGCCGAGCGCGTGCGGGCCTGCATCGACCGGCTCGCGCCACACTTCCGCTCGGTCATGATCCTGCGCGAGCTGGAGGGACTGCCCTGCCTCGAGATCGCGCGCATCGTCGGGGCGACACACGTGACCGTGCGCTGGCGCCTGCACCGCGGGCGCAAGCTCTTCCTCGAGGAGTGGGAGCGCATGGAGTCGGAGAGAGATAGAAAGCGCCCGCCCGAGCCGAGCGGTTCCAACAACCCCGCGGAGACTCCGTAGACCCTGCTGAAGACGAAACCGAGGGGCATGCCCGTGCTCGAACCATCATGCGGGCATGCCCCTCGGTTTCGTCTTCAGCAGGG
>JABFRZ010000595.1 GCA_013140785.1 Planctomycetota bacterium
GCACCGGCTCCTTCTGGACCACGAAATAGGCCCGTCCCGCGCCCGGCGCGCCTGCCGCGGGACGGGCCTATTTCGTGGTCCAGAAGGAGCCGGTGCTGCTCTGGACGTGGCTGGCCGAGCTCTTCCGTCGCGCTGGGATCCCGCCGCCCGCGCGGCGCGTCTCGCGCGCCTCCGCCTATACCGCCGGGGCGGCCTGCGAGCTCGCCTGGACTCTCGGACGGCGCGCGGGCGAGCCGCCGATGACGCGCTTCCTCGCGCTGCAGCTCTCGGCCAGCCACTCCTACGACATCGGCGCACTCGAGCGCGAGCTCGGCTACAAGGAGCGCGTCTCGACGGCCGAAGCCACCGAGCGCCTCGTGACGCTGCTACGCGGAGCCTGAGGGCACGCGCCGCCGCCGCCAGGCGAACAGCGCAGCGCCCAGGCACAGCACCGTGATCACGAGCAGGAGCGCGACGTCGCGCTGGCCCGCGTCGAAGCAACCGCCGCGCTCGAGCCCGAGCACCAAGAGGCCGCAGGCCGGCCCGATCGAGTAGCCGAGCCCGATCAAGGCTTCGTGCGAGCCGCCGCCCTCGTGCCCGCCGACCTCGAAGGCGTAGTAGAGCGCCGCCGTGTACAGCGCCGCGAGCCCCGCGCCGAACACGAACAAGCCCATTGCGACCACGGGGATCGCTCCGGTCCCGAGACCGGGCGCGAGCAGCGTCGCACCGAAGCCGCCCAGCACGAAGAGCGTCCCCACCACCGCCACCGACCAGCGCCCGTGCCAGCCGTGCCAGCGGCCGAGCACGACGAAGGTGAGCGAGCGCGCGAGCAGCCAGCTCGCCGCCAGCGCGCTCGCGCCGAAGCCCGTGAGCCCCAGGCGCTCGAGCAGGCGCGGCAGGTAGGGCGAGAGCGCGTACATCACGAGGTAGCTCATCGCGTGCAGCACGCGGTGCACGCGCAGGAGCTCGGGAACTCCGGCCGGGACGGCGTGCTCTTCCACGCCGTGGTGGTCCGCGAGCGGCACGCCTGGCTCGCGCCGGAAACCCAGCAGCGCGAGCACGCTGGCGACGTGCGTCAGCGCCAGGATCACGAACACGGTGCGAAACGAGTCGGGGAACAGCGGCGGCACGAAGAACGACGCGAGCAGCGTCAGGCTCCAGGTGACATTGAAGCTCCCCATGGCCGAGCGCAGCTCGCCCGCGCGCCGTCCGCCCGAGACGTAGCCCTCGATCAGCGGCCAGAAACACCCCGTCAACGGCGCGTACAGCGCGAGCAACACGAAGACCGAGCCGTCCCGGTGCGTGAACAGGGGCAGGCACACGAGCGCGGCCATGGTCACGGAGAGCCGCGCGATCAGGCCGCGCGAGCTTCCGCCGGCCGAGCGGAACGCACGCCCCACGCGGCTCGCCCCGAGCGCGCCCAGCGTGTACCCGACTCCGACCAAGAGCCCGAGCGCGTACTGCTGCAGCGGCGTGAACGAGTACGGCTCGCGCGCGGTGACGAAGAAGATGCTCAGCGTGGCGGTCCCGGCCGCGAAGCTCGCCAGCGCGCTGAAGGCGAGCACCGCGCCGAGGGGCGAGGCGCCGTGGACGTCGCGGGGCGCAGAGTTGGGCGAGGGGGTGGAGGTCACGCTCGGGTTCGGGTTCCAGACGGCCGCACGGCCTAGGGGATCCTCTGAAGGGTAACTGGGTAGAACAGGCTCCACAGACCGCGGAATTCACGGGTGGAGGGCCCGTGCTCGAGCGTGGGCGCTCCTCTCGAGCGCGCCAGCAAGGAACGGCCTGCGGCAACGTCGCCTCGACCACCGCCTGAGGCTCGGGCGGCGGCCCCATCCGTCGGCAAGTCTCGGCGTGCAACCGTCCCTGTCAAGTGGACAAACAGCGGCATTCCCACTCCCGCTAGGAGCTCGCAGTGCTAGCATCCGCCGTATCACTCAGGCCGAGCTCCGAGGCGCGCACGTCCGTGCGCCTGGGGTCGGTTCAACACGAGAGGGTAACCATGCAACGCTTGATCGCAGTGCTCGGCACATTCGCCACCTCATTGCTCTGTGCTGCCTTCGTTCCATCGGGAGCGTCGGCCCAGACAGTCTTGACGAGCGACCAGGCGGTCTACACTCCCGGCTCGAACGCCGAACTGACCGGCTCGGGATTCGCGCCCGACGAGAGCGTGACGCTGCAGGTCGTGCACGCGGACGGGTCGCCGTCGACCGGGCCCGAGCATGCTCCATGGTCCGTCGCCGCCGACGCCGGCGGCGGCTTCGTCACGACCTGGCTAACGTGCATGGATGACTGCGTCGGACAGTTGCTCCAGGCGACGGCAAATGGCGTGTCCTCGGGATCGCCCGCGGGAACCACGTTCGCGAACCACGTGTGCGGCAACGGCGTCGTCACGTCGGTGACTCCGGTCGGCGGAAGCTGCGCCGCCTTCACTCCCGCCGTGGGGGCCGGCCCGGACAACTACGAGGTGCAGCAGGGCGGTACCTACACGATGACGATCGCGGGCGTGACAGAGTGCTCTGGCAGCACCATCACCGTGTTCGTCCAGAGCAGCAGCACCGGCAACTTCTGCTTCAACGCCACCGGCGGGAGTGGCACGTACGTCGGGACGTTCACGATGCCGAACCCGGCCTGCAACACCATGCCTGTCAGCTACAAGTGTGGCGCCGGCGCGACTTGCAACCACCCCGGTTCCTTCGGGGCGCAAGGCCCCACGTCGGGCTGCGGTGGAGTTCACCTGCGCGCGTCGAACTTCAACGGAAGCTGCGTCAAGACGAGCACGGATACGGACTGCTCCGGCGGCGGCTGCACGCCTTGTACGCTCGTGTGCCCGCCCGACGTGACCGTCGACTGCACGGCTCCCACGGCCCCTTCGAACACGGGTACGCCGACGGGCTGCGCCGGCGCCTCGTTCACGGACAGCGAGACCCCGGGCAGCTGTGCTGGCAACTACGTCATCACCCGCACCTGGTCCGCACCGAATGGATGCGGAGACACCGTGACCTGCGAGCAGGAGATCACGGTCACGGACACCACTCCGCCGGTCATCAGCTGCCCGGGCAATGCGAGCGTCGATTGCTCGGCCTCCACCGATCCCGCCAGCACCGGCTCGGCCTCGGCCACCGATGACTGCAGCGGCGTGGCCAGCATCTCTCACAGCGACTCGACTGCCGCCGGCAACTGCGCCGGGAACTACGTGATCACGCGCACGTGGACGGCGACCGACGGCTGCGGCAACTCCTCGAGCTGCACGCAGACCATCACGGTCACCGATACCACTCCGCCGGTCATCAGCTGCCCGGGCAATGCGAGCGTCGATTGCTCGGCCTCGACCGATCCCGCCAGCACCGGCTCGGCCTCTGCCACCGATGACTGCAGCGGCGTGGCCAGCATCTCTCACAGCGACTCGACTGCCGCCGGCAACTGCGCCGGAAATCACGTGATCACGCGCACGTGGACGGCGACCGATGGCTGCGGCAACTCCTCGAGCTGCACGCAGACCATCACGGTCACCGACACCACTCCGCCGGTCATCAGCTGCCCGAGCGGTGCGGTCGTCGATTGCTCGGCTTCGACCGATCCCGTCGACACCGGCTCGGCCAGCGCCACGGACGATTGCAGCGGCGTCGCTAGCATCTCCCACAGCGATTCGGTCAGCCAACCCGACCCGGCCTGCGCCTTCCGGACCATCACGCGCACGTGGACGGCAACGGACGGCTGCGGCAACTCCTCGAGTTGCGTGCAGATGATCACCGTGACCGACACCACCGCGCCGACGATCTCCTGTCCGGCGGACGTCTCCTTGTCCGGTTGTTGCGTGTCGATCGGCATCGGCACGGCGACCGCGACCGACGATTGCAGCGATGTCACCGTGACGAACGATGCCCCGCCGAGCTTCTGCGTCGGAGACACGCTCGTGACCTGGACCGCCACGGATGGCTGCGGCAACTATTCCACGTGCCAGCAGACCGTCACCGTGGTCGAGGTCGTGCTCGACTTCGAGGGTCCGCTCCTCCACGGCCAGAACCTCGTCACCCCGGGCCCTGAGGTTCCCTTCTCCTGTCCCTCGATCAGCGGTGGCCCCGACCCCGTCACTCCGGGGAACGGCAACAACGGCCCGGCGATCTTCAATTCGACCAGCGGGCCCTTCGGCGCGGATCCTGACCTCGATGTCGATCTCGGCAACATCCTCTACCTGCAGAGGAACGGCTCTCCGACGGACGCGTTCACGGGCATCAATGGTCCGGACACCTGGGACCATCCCAACGACGACGAGGATGGCGGAACGCTGACCTTCGACTTCTGCGGCGGGGTCGAGGCCTTGAGCATCGACCTGATCGACATCGATCCTCCGGCTCCGACCAACAACGTCAGTGTCGTTCTGACCGACATCAACAACTTGACCCGCACCTACACGGTGCCAGCGGGCTGGACCGATGCCGGACCGGGTGCGGCGGCCGTCGGCAACCTCCTCCTGAACGCGGTGGGCGTGCAGCTCGGCTTCAGTGCCAATGCGACGGAGTCCACGATGGCGGGCTACGACGAGTTGAACGTCGTCAAGATCGTGGTCAGGCTCGGTAGCTCGGGCGCTCTCGACAACCTGAAGTACTGCCCGAGTCTCCCGAGAGCTTCGGCCACGGCACGCAACGGAGCGGACGTGAACCCCATGATCCTCGCGGCGACGACGTTGCCCGTTTTGGGAGGGACCTGGCGCGCCAATCTCGATTGCTCGGACTTCGACGTTGGAGTGGCCACGGTGGTCGTGCGTCGCTCGCCGTCATCGGGAACGATGACTCCCATGGGTGAGGTGCTGGTCGGCGGGGACCTCGTGCGCACGACGACCCAGGCGTTCTCTCGCTCCGTCAGCTCGGTCGCGTGGGACATTCCATTCGACCTGTCGCTGGTCGGCACCGAGGTCAGTGCCCAGGGGCTTTGCCGGGCGACTGCGAGCGGGCCGAAGCTGCTCCAGGCGCGACGGCTGTCCAACGCGGTAGACCTGATCCTCGGATTCTGAGTCTCGACGAGCCCTGGGGAAGCGACGGCGCTTCCCCAGGGCGGGCCTTCGGGAGCGGCTACGGCTAGACTCGCGCGCCCCAGTCCGCGCCAGATCCGCCCTAGCAGGCCTCCATGAAAAAGATCCCTGCTACGGCTTCGCGCGCTTCGACTCGCGACGGGACTTTTTCAACGGCCTGCTAGCATCCCCCTCCATGCGCACTTCGTTCTTCGCCGCCGCCCTCCTGGTGACCAGCCTCACGACCGCCTGCGCCTTCGTTCGCGCCACCGACATCGGCCACGATTCTGGGGCTAGGCGCGGCGCGCGCGCCACGGCAGCGATCGAGAGCCGCTCGGGCTCCACGCTCCACGGCAAGGCCAGCTTCAGCGAGACCCAGGGCGGCGTGCTGGTCGAGATCGAGGTCCACGGCGCGCCGCCCTGGGTCTCGCTGAAGCTGGCCTTGCCGTGGAG
>JABFRZ010000384.1 GCA_013140785.1 Planctomycetota bacterium
TCATCGTCCCGCTCGCGGACGTGAACGGGGACGGCGTGATCGCCTGGATGCGCGTGCAGGATCCCGACGGGGAGTGGCGCGCGGACCCGACCGACGCGCGTGCACTGGTCAAGGCCGAGCGCGACAAGGGCGAGCCCGGCGTGTACGTCCTGTGGCCTGAGGGGCGCGACGCGGACGGCGACGAGATGGTGGCCGAGGACGCGCCGCTCGACGCGCGCGTGGACCGGAACTTCCCCGGCGGCTGGGAGGCGCACACGCGCGAGGCCGGCCTGTTCCCGACCGACGAGCCCGAGACGCGCGCGCTGTGCGAGTTCGTGCTGGCACACCCCGAGCTCGCGCTGGTCGTGGTGTACGACGCCGAGGATTCGCTCGTGGCCGAGCTCAAGGGCGTGGGCGATGACGCGCCCGCCGTGAAGCGCGTCCCACCCGCGGGCCTGCTCGAGTCGGACGCGAAGCTCATGAACGAGCTCGGCAAGCGCTACCGCAAGTCCACCGAGGGTGCGACGAAATCCGAGGCCGCCGACAAGGGCACGTTCTCACGCTGGTGCTACGAGCACCGCGGCCTGTTCACGCTGTCGGCGGCGCTGTGGGACATCCCGCTCGAGGAGCCGAAGAAGAAGAAGGAGGAGGACAAGCTGAATGAGAAGAAGGAGGGCGAGAGCGAGGCCGCGAAGGAGGGCGCGGCGACCGAGAAGCCGGCCGAAGACGCAGAGAAGGGCCAGGGCGAGAAGCCCGAAGCCGAGCAGGACGCGGGCGACGGGGAGAGAGATGGCAAGGAGAAGGACGGCAAGAAGGACGGCAAGGAGAAGGACGACGAGCCCAAGCCCTGCGACGACGCCAAACGCCTGAAGTGGATCGACGCGGCCGGCGCAGAGGAAAGCTGGCGCTTCCTGCCGTGGACGCCGTTCGAGCATCCCGAGCTCGGCCCGGTCGAGATCGGCGGGCTGGCACCCTACGCGCGCCTCGAGCCGCCCGCCAAGGAGAGCGGCGCGCTCGCGGCAAAACACCTCGACTGGTTCTTGACGCTCGGCGCGCTCGTGGCGCGCGCGCGTGTGGCCGAGTGTACGCGCGAGTCGCTCGGTGAGGGCGTGCAGCGCGTCACGGCCGTGATCCAGAACGACGCCTTCCTGCCGCTCCTGTCGCGCTCGGCGCGTAGAACGGAGACGATCCGGCCGGCGAAGATCCGGCTGGTGCTGCCGGAGGCCGGGAAGCTCCTCGGCGGCAACGCGCAGGAACTGCTCCGAGACTTGCCGGGCAGCGGCGGCCGCAAGGAGTACACCTGGCTCGTGCAGGGCCCAGCAGCCATGGAGATCGCCGTCACGGTCGAGACCACCCACGCAGGCAAGGCCACCCGCAGCGCAGAGGAGAAGCAGCGATGATCGCGCTCGTGCTCGGACTGCTCGTGCTCCAACCGCAGGATTCTCGGAAGTCGCCGGAGGGCTTCCCTGGGCTCGCCGCCGGCCGCGCGCCGAGGGTCGAGATCGCCTGGAACCGCCTGTACGACATCGACGCCTTGTACGCGCACTTCGACAGGCTCGCGGCAGAGTGGCCGGAGCTGCTCACGAAGCAGGTGATCGGCCACTCGATCGAGAACCGCGAGATGCGCGTGTACACCCTGGCGAACCCATACAGCGGGGCCGAGGCCGACAAACCCGCCATGTGGGTGGACGGCAACGTGCACGGCAACGAGGTGCAGGGCGGCGAGGCGGTCTTGTACCTCGCGTGGTACCTGCTCGAGAACCACGGCACGAACGCGCGCGCGACCGAGCTCGTGGACGGGACCGTGTTCTACCTCCTGCCCTCGGTCAACCCCGACGGGCGCGCGCACTGGTTCCAGGGCGCGCACAACGCGCACAGCTCGCGCACCGGCGTGCAGCCGCTGGACGACGACCACGACGGACTCTTCGACGAGGACGCGCCCGACGACCTCGACGGCGACGGCAACATCGTGATGATGCGCAAGTACCTGCCCGGCGAGGGCGACTTCCGCCTGAACCCCGACGACCCGCGCGTGATGGAGCGCGTGCCGCCCAACGACAAGGGCATCCGCGGCGACTGGATCACCCTGGGGCAGGAGGGCCTCGACAACGACGGCGACGGGCGCGTCAACGAGGACGAGGTCGGCGGTTACGACATGAATCGCGCCTGGCCGGCGCTGTGGTATCCCGAGCACGTGCAGGGCGGCGCCGGGCCGTACCCGCTCTACTGGCCCGAGACGCGCTCGATCGCGCGCTTCTTGCTGACGCACCCGAGCGTCGCCGCGGTGCAGTCCTTCCACAACAACGGCGGCATGATCCTGCGCGGGCCGGGAGCCGAGAGCTACGGCGAGTACCCGCGCGACGACGTGCGCGTGTACGACGAGCTCGGCAAGGAGGGCGAGAAGATGCTGCCCTTCTACCGCTACATGATCATCTGGAAGGACCTCTACTCGGTCTTCGGCGGCTTCGTGAACTGGACCTACGAGGGCCTCGGTATCCTGAGCTTCACGAACGAGCTGTGGAACGACGACGCGCAGGACCCCGAGAAGAAGATCGAGCCGCGCGATCGGTACTTCTTCGACGACAAGCTCCTGCTCGGCGCGGGCTTCGTGGACTGGCACCCGTACACGCACCCCTTGTTCGGCGAGGTCGAGCTCGGCGGCTTCAAGAAGGACGTCGGGCGCGTGCCGCCCTCGTTCCTCGAGGAGGAGATGCTGCACCGCAACGCGCTGTTCTGCGTGCGCCACGCCGAGGCCCTGCCGCGCGTCGCGATCCGCGAGCCGCTCGTCAGCGACCTGGGCGGCGGCGTCAAGGCCATCGACGTGGTGGTGGCCAACGAGCGCATCATCCCGACGCGCTCGGCCGTGGCGCGCGAAAAGAAGATCGGCGCGCCCGACGTGCTGACGCTCGAAGGCCAAGGGCTCGAGGTCCTGGCGGGTGGCTTTCGCAGCGACCGCTTCCGGCCCACCGAGATCCAGCTCCAGGAGCACGAGCCTGCGCGGCTCCTGTGCGAGGGCGGGCTGGGCTCGCGCGGCGAGCTGCGCGTGCGCTGGATCGTGCGTGGTTCCGGAGCCGCCACGATCCGCTATCGGGCCGAGAAGGCTCGTGACGCGGAGCGAACCCTGTCGGTGCCCTGAGCAGGAAGGGCCGGGCGGTGGGTTCCGGTCCCTGCGCGGGAAAGCCCTTCCGTCCGTGCTCAAGTCGACGCGAGTGTCTGCCGATGGACGAGGCGCTCGCCTCGCCATGTCCGTCTCCGTCATCCAGCAGCTCGCCGAGCGCCTGCAGACCTCCGAGCCGGGCAATGCGCACGAGCAACGCGAGCTCTTCGAGCGCATTCGCGAGCTGCGCTCGGCTTTCGACGGACCGCTCGATCCGGAGAGCCACCGCTACCTCGAGGCCGCCGGCATGCTGGTGGCCTATCTCGCGCGCATGGGCAGCCTGGCCGGCGAGGACGTGCGCACGATCGCGGTACGCCTGCTGCGCAGCGCAGCCGAGGTCGAGGTCAGTGCAGCCGAGGCCAGTGCAGCCGGTGCGAGCGCGCCGACGCGTGCGCCCACGCCGCCAGTGCGGCCGCAGGCCTTCCCGCAGCTGCGTCCGCACGCGCAACCGCCTGCGGCTGTTCCGCGCGCCGAGGAGAACGCGCGTACGGCCACCGACGTGATGGGCGACATGCTGCTCGGCCAGATCCTGCTGCAGCGCGGCCACATCCTCGATGAGCACATCCAGCAGGCGATGAAGGTGCAGCGCGGCTCCAAGCTGCGCCTGGGCGACATCTTCGTGAAGATCGGCGCCTGCTCGCGCGCGCAGGTAGCCGAGGCCCTGAACCATCAGGCCCAGATCCGGCGCGTGCGCGACAACTTGGCCGAATCCGAGCCGCAGAAGCCGCAGGTCGACACACGCGGCACGGGCTTGAAGCTCGTGGGCGAGGCGATGATCGGAGAGATCCTTGTGGAGCGCAACGTGATCACGCGCCGCCAACTCGAGCGCGCGCTCGAGGTCCAGAAGCAGACCGGCGCGCGCATCGGCGACGCCCTGGTCAAGCTGGGGGCCACGACCATCGACCAGATCGAGCAGGCTCTGCACTTCCAGGGCCGCGAGCGCCGCTTCGGCGGCAAGGGCTCGCCAACCCAGCCCGGCAAGGGCGCGAGCGACGGCAAGCGCTGAAGCGGCGGGATTCGCCGGCTTTCAGCCCTGCGGCGTCACACGCACCACCAGGAGCCGCGGAGTCGCGCCGGTCGCGGCCAGGACGGTGTACTCGCCGCCGCGCAGGACGGTGTTGGTCGTGAAGAGCGAGCGCGGCCCCTGCTCGGCTGCCTCGGTCAAGCTGCACTCCGAGATGGTCAGCGTGCTTGTGGCCTGGTCGAAGGCCACCGGAATGAAAGAGAGTTGGTAGCGCTTGCCGGGCGACTCGATCTGCACCGAGACCGGGCTCTGCGAGCTGACCGAGGTCTTGAGCATCGCCATCCCGACCTGAGTGAAGGCACTCCCGGGCAGGAGCTTCTGCAGGTTGTCGGTCAGGTCGCGCGGCAGCGCCAGGCCGTGCGCCGAGTCTCCGACCTCGATCAACTGGCAGGTCAGCAGCACCTGCTTCTCGGCCACGTCGATGCGCGCGAGCAGCGCCAGGGCGGCATCGATGTCGCCCTGATCGTCGGTCATCACGATCAGGCCGCGGTCCGGGACGACGCTGAGGTCCACGAGGTTCTCGACCGCGTTCGTGGCCGTCTTCAGCGACACGAAGCGGGGACGGTACTCGACGGCCTTGTAGCTGCGCACATCCTCCTCGTGCGTCGCGTCGAGGCGCGCCAGGAGCTCGCGCGCGCGCTGCACCTGCTCCTTGGTGTCGTAGAGCACGATCGTGTTCCCGAGCAGCCGCAGGCTCGATACGGGCTTCGAGCCGGTGGCGCCGTTCTCCTTCACGTAGTACTCCCGCCCGATGAGCGTGCGCGCCAGGTTGGCGAGATCGTTGGCAGAGACGTGCTGCACCGGGTACCGATCGAGCACCAGCTCGGACAGGCTCAGGAGCGCGAGCCCGTCGGGGGTTTGCGCGCCGGAGGGCAGGGGCTGCTGCGCCGCACTCGGCAGGGAGAGCAGCAGGAGGGCGAGGAGAGCGGGGAACCGTTTGGAGGAGCGGAGCTTCATGTTTCGGAGTCCTTCAGATCCCGGAGTCTTGGTCGGAGTCGGTGGGCGGCGGGCCGAGCAGCACCAGGCGCACGGGCCCGGAGCGCAGCTCGACCTGATCGGGGCGCACGGCGAGGATCTCGACTCCAGTCGCGCTCGCCGGCGCGGGGCCCTGGGCCATGCTCGGCTCGGGCGTGGACTGCGAGCCGCGGGCGAGCTCAGGAGCGCGAGCCCGTCGGGGGTTTGCGCGCCGGAGGGCAGGGGCTGCTGCGCCGCACTCGGCAGGGAGAGCAGCAGGAGGGCGAGGAGAGCGGGGAACCGTTTGGAGGAGCGGAGCTTCATG
>JABFRZ010000551.1 GCA_013140785.1 Planctomycetota bacterium
GAGCTGGGTGGCCAACCCGAAGGCCTTCCGGCCCACGACGTGGATGCCGCAGATCTTCCACCTCGAGAACTACGCTCCGGACGTGACCGTCGCGACCGCGAACTACGGCACCGGGCGCGAGGTCAAGGGCGACGAATGGAGCAACGCGGCCGTGGCCGCGGTCAGCGCCTTCGTGCGCTCACGCGCCTCCAGCGAGCCGTTCCCGCCCGTCCCCGTGGCGGGCGACCCGCTGCGCGGGCGCGAGGTCTTCCGGCTGGCGGGCTGTCTCGCCTGCCACAACATGGCGCCGTTCGGCGAGGAGGAGCGCGCGGCCGAGACCGACCTGGCCAACCAGCGCCGCGTGACCAACGGGCACGGGCCCAACCTGCGTGGCATCGCCACCAAGACGAATCCCGAGTGGCTCTTCGCCTGGATCAAGGACCCCAAGGCTTACTGGCCCGAGACGCGCATGCCCGACCTGCGCCTCTCCGACCAGGACGCGGCCGACGTGGTCGCGTACGTGTTCGAGGATCCGCTGTTCCGCGACGTGCCCGCGGGCTGGAGCGCCGATCCGGCCCCGTACCAGCGCGACGTGCTGGAGGAGCAGGCGCGCTGGTTCTTCAACCGCGACCTGCGCAGCGAGCTCGAACGCCGCTTCGACGAGGAGTGGAAGGACGACGAGACCCTGCTGGTGGCGCTGGGCGAGAAGTGGGTCCTCGGACAGGGCTGCCACTCGTGTCACTCGATCCCGGGGCTCGAGAGCGCGCAGCCGATCGGCACCGAGCTCACCAGCTGGGCCTCGAAGACCGTGGACAAGCTCGACTTCGGTTTCATGCACGAGATCCTGGGCGAGGAGCAGGGCTGGAGCCACGAGCAGGCGCTGGAGTTCAAGGAGTACCGCGAGAACTTCCTGGAGCTGAAGCTGCGCGCGCCGCGCTCCTACGACCGCAGGAAGATCAAGAACCCGACCGAGCGGCTGCGGATGCCGTGGTTCAATTTCACCGAGCGCGAGATCGAGTCGATCACTTGCTTCGTGGCCGGGCTCGTGAACGACGAGGTGACGCACGCGCGCATGCAGCCCTCGCCCGAGAATCTGGCCATGGACACCGGCCTGCGCGTCCTGCGCCAGAAGAACTGCGTCGCCTGCCACCAGCTCGAACCCGGCCGGATCGAGTTCAAGGGCGACGGCGGCGTCCAGCACGAGGTGCGCGGACAGTTCCTGGTCTTCGACGAGGACGTGCTGCCGCCGCCCATGAAAGGCTTCGCCGAGTACGTGGCGAAGTACGAGGCGGACGCGGGCGAGCTCGAGGAGGTCATCGTGCAGCTGCTCGCGCCCGAGCCGGGCCTCGGCGACGTAGGCGACACGGTCGTGATCTCCGACGTCGCCAGCATTCGCGCCACGCCTCAGAAGGGCGGCGACCTGGTCGAGCTCGTGAACGAGTACTACCTCTACGGGGACGACCACCACGAGGACGTCGAGGACGTGGATGGCGAGCGCCGCAACTACACCGAGGAAGCCTACGACAAGGTGCGCTGGACGTTCGCACCGCCGGTCCTGTGGGACGAGGGCGGGAAGGTGCAGCGCGAGTGGTTCTACCGCTTCTTGCTCGACCCGCAGGCGCTGCGCCAGCAGATCCGCGTGCGCATGCCTTCCTTCGACTGGGGCGAGGGCGAAGCCGGCGCGGTGGCCGACTACTTCGCCAGCCGCTCACGGCTCGATTGGCCCGAGCGCTATGCACGCAAGCTGATCCTGTGGGCCGGCAAGACGAGCGGCGAGCTCGCGGGAGAGATGGCTGCCAAAGGGATGCGCATGACTCCGGCGGTGGTGCAGGGCATCGTGGACGGGAAGCAGGTCGAGACCGCCACCGGGCTCGACGCCCTGCGGCGCCACGGGAACGAGCTCGGCTTCGTCACGGCCGGGCCGGTCGATCCCGCCTACGAGGCGGTGCCGCAGCGTTCACCCGCGCACCTCGCCTCGCTCGCTTCCGATCCGGGCTTCTTCGAGCGCGTGCACCAGCTCACCACCGACACCGCAGGCAAGGGCCCGAACTGCGTGCAGTGCCACTTCCTGCGCGGCAATCCGCCCACCCAGACGACGCCGCTCGCCTGGGCTCCCGAGCTCGACCATGCGCGCGAGCGCCTGCGGCCCGACTGGGTGCGCGCGTGGCTCACCGATCCGGCTCGAATCTATCCCGGCACCTCCATGCCGGCCAACTTCGCACTCGATCAGACGCAGTGGCAGGAGCTCCTGCCGGCGTCCAGCGCGCAGCAGATCGAGGCCGTCCTCTCTTGGCTTTACAATTTGGACCGCGCGGTCCGTAACTGAACGAAACGCCGAACCGCAACACCCACACCATGATCACGATCTCTTTCCTCATCGCCAGCGCCATGGGCGCCACCGAACCGCTCATTCACGCCCCCCTCGCATCCGACGAGTTCGGTTCGATCGCGGGCAAGATCACGTGGGAGGGCGAGCGTCCGGCGCCCACACCCGACCTCGAGCTCAAGGAAGAGGCCACGAAGGGCTGCAAGCACGGTCCCGAGGGTCTCGACAAGCGCGACGAGTCGCTCCTGATCGACGCCCAAGGTGGCGTCGCCAACGTCGTGCTCACGATCGAGGTGGCCGGAGCCGAGCGCAAGATCCCCGCCGAGCCGATCGTGTTCGACCAGCACGGCTGCCGTTTCGTACCGCACGTGGCGGTGGTCCCGATAGGCGCCACGGTGCGCTTCGCGAACAACGACGACACCAACCACAACATCCACACCTACGCCAAGAAGAACGCGGCGTTCAACACCAACGTCGCCCCGGCCGGAACGCTGGACAAGGTCAAGGACAAGGCCGAGGTCATCGACGTCAAGTGCGACATCCACCCGTGGATGAAGGGCTACGTCGTCGTCACCGAGGCGACTCACTGGGCCGTGAGCGCGGCCGATGGCAGCTTCGCGATCGCGGGCTTGCCGGCGGGCGAGTACGAGCTCTCCTGGTGGCACGAGGAACTCGGCAAGGGCAAGACCGCGAAGGTCAAGGTCGAGGCCGGCCAGAAGGCCACGCTCGCGCACATGGTCAGCGCCGAGAAGAAGGCCTCCGGCGGAGCCCGCCGCCGCTAGCGAGCGACGGCTGACACGCCGCCGACTCGCGGGGCGAAGGACAGGGAAGGCGTTTCCCACCCGGGAGGCGCCTTCCTCCGCTTGCGGGGAGCTCAGGCTCGCGGCAAGCGCGGCAGCCCGTCTTCCCAGCGCTCGAACCAAGTCGGCGGATTCCAGCCGTGTAGGACGCTCGCGACGGTGGTGAGCGCGCGCCGGTCGGCGGGCGAGCCGCCTTCGTCCACTTCGTCCCCGAGCTCCGCCCGGCGTGCCTCCTCGGCGAAGCTGCGCTCGACCAGCTCGAGCAGCAGGCGCCGCTTCTCGGGCTCGGCCTGCACGGCCTTCTCGACCAGGGGCTGGAGGCGTCGCCCGAAATCGAGCGAGACGCGGAAGCGCGTGCACAGCTTGGCGATCAACCTGCGGGCTTCCACGGAGGGAAGCTTAACTCGCCGCCTGCGCTCCGGTCGGAAGGTCCAGGCGCTGCGCGGGCCTGCGGCGCACGCGTTGGCGAGAGCGTAAGATCGCCCAGCACGATGGCCCAGCAGAACTCCGCACCGATCGCCTTCGACATCGAGGTGGCAGGGTTCCACTGGGATGAGGTGGACGAGATCACGCGCGGCTACCTCTTGCAGCGCGCCAAGAGCGAGGAAGACCGGGCCTCGGTCCCCGACCGCACCGCGCTCTTTCCCGGGCTCGGAAAGATCATCGCCATCGGGATGTGGAACCTCGACAAGGACCACGGCCTCTGCCTGCTGGAGGGCAAGCGTGCCGAGCAGCAGGAGTGGACGCGCTTCAAGAGCTCGGACGTCTTCCGCGGCGAGGAGCACGAGCTGCTCGAGCGCTTCTGGGAGATCGTCGAGCGCAAGCGCCCGCGCCTGATCTCCTTCAACGGGCGCTACTACGATGGTCCCATCCTGATGATCCGCTCGGCCCAGCTGGGCGTGACGCCCTCGCTGAATCTGTGCGGCAATCGTTTCAACCTGTCCAGCCACGTGGACCTGACCGAGGTGCTCTCGTTCCACGGCGCCTGGCGCGAGCAGTACAAGCTCGACTATTGGTGCCGCCGCTTCGACGTCGAGAGCCCCAAGGGCTCGATCGACGGCTCGCAGGTCGCACGCGCTTACCGTGAGGGGCGCATCGAGGAGATCGGCGAGTACTGCCTGCGCGACGTGCGCGCCACGGCCCAGATCTACACCAAGCTCGCGGACACGCTGCTGCCCTTGTTCGGTTGAGGCTCGTAGCCTCGTCCCCGCTCGGAGCGCGCTAGTCTTCTAGCAGCTCGTGGTGAAAGTCGCGTAGCGAGGCGAAGCGTGCGTTCGCGCCGCAAGGAGAGCGACAGAGCGACGGCGGAAGCGGCCTTTGTGGCCGCTGAGCACGGCCTGGATGGATACAAGACGACGAGCTCGACGCCGCAGCGCGAACGCACGCGAAGCCGCAGTAGCGACTTTCACCACGGGCTGCTATCGGTCACTGCGCGCCGGCCGGCCCGCCCACGATCGCCGCGCCCTCGAAGACCGAGCTCACCGGCACGATCTGGATGTTCGCGACCGGGATCCCGAGCGGGTGGCGCTCGATCTCCTTGTCCTCGGCCAGGATCGAGTCCGACTTCGGCGCGCCGCCGTAGTCGATCGGGCTCGGCGCGCCGGAGACGAGCGCGGCCTTCAGCTGCTCGGCGTTGGCCGTGACGAGGGCGAAGGCGATGTTCTCCGGCTTCAAGTGCTTCTTGATGGCCGCGTTGACCTCCGCCAGCGTGAGCTCGCCCATCATGCGCCGGAAGCGCGCGAGGTGCGGCTCGTCGAGGCCGTAGAAACGATCGTCCACGGCGTAGCCGAGGCGCGCCTCGGTGTCCTCGGCGAAGTGCAGGCAGTACTTCTGCAGGAAGGCGCGGGTGAACTCGAAGTCCTCCTTGGTCATGCCGTTCTGGATCAGCTTCTCGACTTCGCGCAGGCCCGCGCGCAGCGAGAACACGGCGCGCTCCTCGGGCACGGAACGGATCCAGACCTCGAACAGCTGCGCGCGTCGCCCGACGCCCGTGGGCGGCTGCTGGCGGCGCCCGCCGTTCGGGAAGGCCTCGATGTAGGAGTAGTTGCCGTAGTTGATGCCGCGCGCCTCGCGGATCACCTGGTAGAGGTGGCTCGAGGAGTTGCGGTGCTCGCCCAACCACGAGTTGGCCAGCCACAGCGCGTAGTACTCGCGCGAGCCGCGCTTGACGTCGATCGGGAAGCCGAACGAGATCGCGGTCGAGGGGCCCGGCTTCTCGACGATCAGGGCGTGGCGGCCCTGCAGCGGCGCGACCGCCGGCGGCGCGAGCATAGCTGGCGTGCCCGAGGAGAGGCGCGCGAGGTCGGCCTGCACGCGCGCCT
>JABFRZ010000518.1 GCA_013140785.1 Planctomycetota bacterium
GTCGTGCGCGCATCGCCGAACAAGAGCGCGCGCTCGCAGCCGTCCAGGATCGCGGCCGCGCCCTCGTGGTCGGTCGGGTAGAGCGCGAAGGCCTCGCGCGGCAACCCGGCGGCGATCAGGGCCTGCACCAGCCGCAGCGGCGTCCACGGATCGGCGCTGCCCGGCTTGAGCACCGCCGGCACCTTGAAGGCCAGCGCCGGCAGCCACAGCGCGTTCACGCCCGGGGAGTTGCTCGGCAAGACAGCGCCGAGCGCACGGCATTGCGGCGTGAACCAGAGCGGGATGCCGGCGTGCTCGCCGATCGCGGCGTCCAGCGTCTCGGGCGCGAGCCCGCGCGTCAGCCCGAGAACGATCGTCTCGAGCTCGCGCAATACGCCCGCGATCTTCTCCTGGTTGGCGCGCGCGAGCGTGAGCGGCAAGCCGCCCGTCGCGCTGAGCTGCGCCCGGTATTCGGCTGCGCTCTGCGTCAGCCCGCCGGCCAGCGGCAGCTCGGCCTCCAGGAACAGCTCGGCCGCCGCGCGGCAACGCGCCAGGATCGCGCGCGTCGAGAGCGCGCGCAGCGCCCGCCCGGCCGCGTCGGCGCGCTTCAAGTCGCGGCGCACGAGACCCGCGTTGACCTGCGAGAGCGCGCCGATCGTCGCGCCCGTGCGGTGGTCCTTCAGCGCGAGCGTGGCAAGGCTCGGATACTCCTCGCCCCAGCGCAGGGCAGGTAGGTGCGGGCCGCTCGGCATCGCAGGAGACTAGCGGCGCGCGGGAGCGCGGCAAGCTCCGCGCTCGAAGTGGGCGCCGCTCCCGGGCTCGCGCACTTGGCAGCGTTCGCGCCCGCGAGCGGATGGAGCCGGCGCTCCGCAGAGCGAAATCTCCCTGATTACCCCCGGTCCGGCTACGAGAAGAAGAAGAGGATCCCCGCAACCGTTCCAGCGCCTGTGATGGGCGCCCCGACGAGAAAGGGCCAGGTCCGCCCCGTCTTCTTGGCTACCAGGGACGACAGGATGAACCCGATCGGTGCCAGCCAGATGACGCCCACCATGCCGAGCATGGCTGCGAAGCCGTCGACCTGGTTCGGCTGCAGGTAGAAGGCGTAGGCCGCTTCCGCGCAGGCCATGAGCGTCGCGCACCAGAGCGCCACCCAGGCGATCCGGAGGAGCACCCGCTTCCCCGCGCCGCCGGAGCGAGTACTCGATGATGCCCGTCGAGTCCATTCCATGGTGGCTTCAACTCCCTGCGAGAGAGTTGCGAGAGAGTACAGAGTAGCCCGTCCATCAGATCCGCTGCTTCACGAGCTCCATGTAGCGCCGCTTGCGCTGTAGGAACTCGCGCTCGTTGTAGAGCTCGGAGAACAACCAGCGCATGCCGGCTTCGAGCTCGGCTCTGGACATGTGCAGCGGCTCGTAGGTCACGTCGAAGAGCGTGCACCGGTCCCAGTAGGGCTCCGGGAGCAAGCGCCCTTCGCGCTTCAGGCGCGCGTGGAGCGGCGTGCCCGGGAACGGCGTCTGGACCGTGACCTGGACCTCGATCAGGCCCGCGCGCGCCACGAAGTCGCGTACCTTCTCGAAGATGTCCGGCCCGTGGTTGTCGAGCCCGAGGATGAAGCAGCCGTTGACGCTGACCCCACGCGACTGGATGCGCTCGATCGCGCGCAGGTAGTCGTCGCAACGGCGCTGCTTCCAGTTGTGGGGGTCCAGGCTCGCCAGGCTGCCGGCGTCCGGACTCTCCAGCCCGATCAGGACTTGCGCGCAGCCGCTCTCGGCCAGGAGCTCGAGCAGTTCCTCGTCGTCGGCCACGGAGATGTCGGTCTCGGTGAACCAGCGGATCCCGAGCGGGCGCAGCGCGCGCAACAGCTCCTTGCCCCACTTCTTGCTGATGAAGGTGTTGTCGTCGGCGAGCTCGAAGAAGGGTTGCGAGGTCACCTCGCGGGCGGCGCGGATTTCGGCCACGACCTTGTCCACCGGCTTCTGCTGGAAGCTCGAGGTGATGCGCAGGCTGGCCGCGCAGAACTCGCAGTCCAGCGGGCAGCCGCGCGAGGTCTGCACGGTCAGGCGGTTGTAGGGACGACCGCGCAGGAGCTCGAAGCGCGGCAGGACGTAGTTAGGCTCCTCGAAGACGCGCGCGCGCAGGCCCTCGTAACGCGGCTGCATCCTCCCGGCCTGGAAGTCCTGCAGCAGCCTGGGCCACGCGCCCTCGGCGCCGTTCACCACGATCGCGTCGGCATGCCGGGCCGCCTCCTCGGGCAGCAGCGAGACGTGCAAGCCTCCAAGGGCAACGGGGACGCCGATAGCGCGGTAGCGATCGGCCAGGGCATAGGCCTCGTCGATCTGGGCCGTGAACGAGGAGATCCCGACCAGGTCGAAGCGCTCGAGCTCCTGATCGGCCGGTGGGAGCTCGGCGAACTCCAGGTAGAGCACCTCGTGCTCGCGTGGCGTGAGTCCGGCGACGGTCAGCAATCCCAGACTGGGCAGAGACGCGATCACCCTGCCACGGCTGACGAACTGGGGCAGGGAGACTCCCAGCGCCGCCAGCTCGGGGTTGCGCACGCGCACGCCGCTCATCGCGATCAGGCCGATCCTCATGCCACGGGCTCCTTCCTGGCGCTCTGGATGCCCTCGACGAGCGCGCCCACCGAGCGCAGCGCGGCCAGAAGCTCGTCGGGAAAGCGCACCTGGAAGCGCTTCTCGACGGCCGCCAGGAAGCTGAGCCCCTGCAGGCTGTCGAGTCCCAGGTGCTCCACCAGATCCTCGTCGCGCCCCAGCGCGGACACGTCGCTCCTCGAGAGCTCGCCTAGCAACGCGCGCACGAGCCGCTCGACCTCCTCGCCCTTCAAGCCTGCGCCTCCTTCTCTGCGCTCAGTTCCTCCGCCAGCACTCGCCTACGGAGCTTGCCCAGCGCGGTCCGCGGCAGTGGCGCCGCGAGGCGCACGAGGCTCGTGACCCGGCAGCGGGCGGGCGCCGATGCGCGCAGGCGCACGAAGGCGTCTTGGAGCTCCTGGCTCGTGAGCTCCTTGCGCGCCGGGACGATCACCAGCGTGGGCACGTCGTTGCCCTGGTTGCCCTTGAGCGGCACGACGCAGTGCTCCGCGAAGAGCGGGCTCGCGTAGTAGGGCTCGAGTTCCTCGGGATGAAGCGTCTCCCCCGCCGCGGTCACCATGACCTCCTTGAGGCGGCCGGTGACGAACAGGAATCCATCGTCGTCGAGGCGACCCAGGTCCCCAGTGTGGAGCCAGCCGCCAGCGAGGGCTTCGGCGCCGGTTGCGGGATCGCCCCAGTATCCGCGCATGACGTTGGCGCCGCGCACGTGGATCTCGGCGCGCTCGTCGATGCGCACCTCGACACCCGGCAATGGCCTTCCAACGGAGCCGGGCGGGCACTCGCTGGCCAATCCGAGGCTCACGATGGGGCTGGCCTCCGACAGGCCGTAGCCCACCTCCACCCCGATCCCGAGCGGCGTGAGCAGGCGCGCCATCAGCGGATCGACCGCCGCGCCGCCCACGCACAGCACGCGGAAAGTCTGCCCCACTAGCTCGCGAACCTCCGCTCGCAGCTCGTCCAGCTCATCGGCTCGGAGACTCTCGATCCGCCGTACGCTCTGCGCGAGGTCTGCCCGCTGCCGCGGGCCGCTGCCATCGGCCATTCCCTCCAGCACTTCTTCGTAGAGCGCGTGGAGGAGAGCGGGCACCGTCAGCGCGTGCGTGATGCGGTCGCGGCCCAGGGCGTCGATCAGGCGGTTCGGAAGAGGCGGCCCGGCGTAGACGACACGTGCTCCGCACGCGAGCGGAGCGAGCAGCCCGGCCATCAGCTCGAAGAGGTGCGCCGGAGGCAGCATCGAGAGCAGCGCGTCCTCGGGTCCAACTCTGCGCACGCGCAGAAGGGCGTCTAGGTTCGCGAGCAGGCTCGCGTGCGTGAGCTCGACCGCGCGTGGCCGTGCGGTGCTGCCCGAGGTGAACGCGAGCAGGGCGGTCGCGGCGCCCGAACACCCGACGGGCGCGTTGCCGGGAGCATGGGTCGCGCCCAGGAGCCGATCGATCGCGATCTCGCACAGCCCCGCGCGGGTCGCACTCTGCGGCGTCGTGCGCTTGCGCGCGACGAGCGCCCGCGCGCCGGTGAGCGCAGCCATGGAATCCAGCGCGGTCCCGGGCGTGTCGGCCAGGATCGGCACGGCGATCAGACCGGCGCGTAGGATGGCGAAGAACGCCACGACCCACTCCGGACTCCCCGCCAGCGACAACATGACGCGCTCGCCGGGGCGCAGCCCTTCGGCGCGCAGGGCCGCGGCGGCGGACTCGACCACCGAGTCCAGCTCGACGTAGCGGAAACCGTATCCGCCCGCAGACGTGGTTCGAAGCACGGCGGGTCGATCCGGAAAGCGCTGGGCACCACTGCGGACGATGTCGTCGAGGAGCTCGAAGGCTGCGCTCACCCTTGCTCCTTTCCCGGAGGCCCATCCGCAGCACGCGCTCCCCAGGCGGCCAGACTCAGAGCCGCGAAGACGCTCGAGGCCGGCAGGGCCATCGCGTATTTCAGCGACGGCTCGAAGCCCGCGGCGAACAACGTGAGCGGCAGGAACACGTTGCCGAAGATCATCATCCGCGAGGCGACTTGCTTCATCCGCGAACTCAGAAGCGAGCACAGCAGCTCACGGCCGAGCAGGATGTCCAGGATCCCGAGGCCGATGAGCGCGATGTGCCCGAGCCGCACCAGCCGCCGCGAGGTGTCCCCGTAAGCGCCGATCCACCGCGGCACGTCCAACGGCCCGTCGAACGACCACATCCCGAGCACGAGGCCGCTGCCGACGCCGAGCGCGAGGCTGATCCAGCCCACGGTGCGATTCCAGTCGCGGGGTCTGGACTCGCTACGCAACTCTCCTGGATCCACTGCGCTCCTCGGTAATCGAACTCCCGGGTCCCGAGACGAGCCACAATGCTAGCACCGGCCGGGCGCCCTCAGTACACGCCCTCGATGATGTGCGTGCCCGCTTCCTGGAACGGCTTCACCTCGCCCGCGCCGTCCCAGGCGTAGAGCGCGCGGGGCGGGCGGCGGATGGCGTCGTCGCGCTCGAGGAAGGCGGCAGGAAGAACTCCTTCGTGAGCGTCGTGAGCTCCACGCGCCCGCGCGCGCCGTACTCGACCAGCTTGCCGAGTCCTTCGGGTCGGTCACGCGCGTCGCCGCGAACGGCTGCGGGGCGTGGTAGGTGTCGTCGGCCGTGAGCGCGAACTCCTCGCCCAGGCCCCGCAGGCTCGAGGCGCCCGAAGCGCGCGGCCTGATCGCGGATCCCCGCCGCGTGCGCGTTCCAGATCGGGAGCGGCGTGATGCGGCGGGTGTGGAAGTGCTCGGGCGACTTCACCAGCTCGCCCGGCACGTCGGGCTGCCCGAATCATCGCGATCAGTCGTGTCTCGGACATGCCGAACTCGCCGCCAGCACAATCAGGTCGAGTTTTTCTCCCACCTCCGGATCCAGGTCCGCAGCCGAGACGAAGGGCGCAAGCGTGTGGTAGTCCGTCTTGCGCATGAGATTCGGAAGGCTGAGCCTCTCGTAGAAGTTTTTGAAGAGAGGCTCCAAGAACTCATCGCTCGCCTTGATGTCCGGTCCCCAGGGCGACGGCCTTCCCAGGGCAGACAACGCAGCTTCGATCTCTGCGATCGCGGCTTCCATAGCCTCGCCTCTCGCCGCCGAGAAGAGTGGGCCGAGTTCGTTTCCCTGCGAGGCCGCAAACGAGAGCAATGTGGTGCGCTGACACAGGTAGTTCTCGAGTTCGCGGCGCCGCCACATCTGTTGCGGCAAGTACGGATCAGAAGCCAGGGGCGAGTCGAGTCGGTCGTAGATGCACAACCCGACCAGATCGTTCTTGGCTTCACGAAGACCATGAAAGTGATCCTGAGCCTTGCGCGGTTGGTTCGCTACATAGTGAACGTACGGTCGTTCGAGCGCAGCCCGTGCAGGGTGATCGAGACGCCTCGCGAACGCGCGCAGGCACGCAAGATCTGTCGAACCTTCCAGGTAAAGCACCCAGCCCACCTCTTCCGCCTGGTAGTAGTGCTCGAACCCGATCTCTTTGAGCGCCTTCAGGACCTGGCTTCCTCGGTCGTCGATCCGATGCGGCCGCCCCACGAAAGCAACCACGACGTCCCGATCGGCGGCCTCGTTGAGAATGACCTCCGAATGGCTCGCGGCGACGATCTGGCTGCCAGTCGCGAGCGCAGTCTCGGTGAGGAGCTGGTAGATCTGTCCCTGCCGCAGGATCTCAAGATGCGCGTCAGGTTCATCGAGCAACAACACTGCACCCGGATTCATTGTCATGTGGGCCAGAAGTAGGAGTGTCTGCTGCTGACCACGTCCACTCGACGAGATGTCGAGCTGGATCTTCTCGCGCGTACGGAACGACATGATGATCTCGCCGCGCTCCTTGATGTACTCAGGTGCGTCGAGGTCGATACCGAAGAGCGCGTTCATGCGTTCGGCGATTGTCTCCCACTTTTTCTGACCGTCCGCGCCTTGAAGCACGTGCCAGCACAGGTTTCGGAGCACATCAGCGGTTCGACCCTCGCCGAGGCGCACATGGATCGCCCCCTCGTCAAGCCGCGTCTCCGTGGCAGCGAGCCCTGACATCGGCGGAAGGTACGCGACGCGCAATTCCGAGGCACCGGCCGGCACCTCCATGCGTGTTGCCTCATCCAGCCGCAACGACCGGCAGTAGAAAGACTCCGCGTTGGCGTACGAGAACTCGAACCCGCTCTCCCATTTCTTGCCACCAGTTATCCCTTCGACGACGATCTCGATGTTGATCTTCTGCGTCCCCCCGTTACCGCCGCCCTTCTGGGTGTGCAGGTCACGCCAAAGGAGGTTTGCCGCCGGCACCGGTACGGCGATCAGATCGCGCCGGTTGATCGTGACACCCGGGCGCTTCTCGGGGATTTTCCCGGCACCATGCTTCTCGACCCAACGCTTCGCACCGATGTCCCAGAGCGCGAGGGCCTGGAGCGCCGACGTCTTTCCGGAGTTGTTTGGACCAATGAAGACGACTCGGTCGGCGAGCTCGATCACGACCTCGTCGAAGAGCTTGAAATTCCGGATGGTGAGCTTGGTCAGCATGGCCGTGTCGCTAGATCTCTGGGGCGTTCACCACTCAAAGCGCGGAGCAGGATACCGACGATGGTCCTCCTGCTCACATGGGCGGCACCGTCGAGTCTTGGTCAAGCAAGACCCGCATCGTATTCCTCCTTGCCGCTGGTCGCCCCTGCCCGGCGCTCCCGCCGGCGCTGGCTGGGCTTCGGCCTGGGTGCCTGGGCGTGGCGACGCTGTTCTCCACCGACCTGCCTTTCTCGGTCAGCACGTCAAGAGGCTAGTACACACCCTCGATGATGCGCGTGCCCGCTTCTTGGAAGGGCTTCACCTCGCCCGCGCCGTCCCAGGCGTAGAGCGCGCAGGGCGGCCGGCGGATGGCGTCGTCGCGTTCGAGGAAGCGCGGCAGGAAGAGCTCCTTCGTCAGCGTGGTCAGCTCGACGCGCCCGCGGCTTCCGTGGGCGACCAGCTTGCGCGGGTCCTTCGGGTCCGTGACGCGCAGCGCGGCGAAGGGCTGGGGCGCGTGATAGGTGATCGAGAACTCGCGCGCGAGCGTGTCGGGGTCCGATGCCGCGAGACCCATCAGCGTGTTGCCGTAGACCGGCACGAACGCGACCTTGCGCTCGAGCACCTCTTCCACCAGGAAGCGCACCATCTGCGGGTTCATCTCGGTGCCGCCGCACAGGACGCCCTGGATGCCCGCGTCGGCCAGCGAGAGCTCCTCGCCCAGGGCCTCGAGCAGCTTCGGCGTGGTGAAAAGCACGCTGATCTTGCGGTTCTTCAAGAGCAGCACGGCCTGCGCGACGACGTGCTGCATGTAGGCCTTGGCGCCCGCGGCATCGCCCGCGCCGATCAGCTTCTTCACCCAGCGCGGGTCGAGATCGACGAAGTAGCACGAGGAGCCGCGATGATTGGCCAGGTGCTCGATCGAGAGGCGCAGGCGCCGCGGCCCGGTCGGCCCGACCATCAGCCAATAGCCGCCGCGCGGAAAGTGCGCGTCCGACAGCGTGGCCGAGAAGTGCTCGTAGTCGCGCTTGTAGTCGTCCCAGCCGATGCGCTGCTTGGGCATGCCGGTCGTGCCGCCGGTCTCGAAGATCGTGAACGGGCGGCCGTTGAAGGCGCGCGGGATCCACAGCTCGTGCGGGTCGGTGCGCAGGCGCTCGCCGTCGAAGTTCGGGAAGCGCGCCACGAGGTCGTCGAAGCCGCGGATGTCCCGCAGCGGGTCGAAGCCGCAGGATTTCGCGAACTCGAGCCACACGGGTGTGCCGCTCTCGCGCGAGAAGTGCCAGCGCACGATCTCGCGCACGTGCGCGTCGAGCGCGGCGCGCGCGGCAGTCTCGCGCGAGCTCGTGCTCATGCGAAGTACTTCTTCAGCGTCGCCTCGGACGGCGGCCGCGTGGCCAGCGACACGCCGACGAGCGCCACGCCCGCGGCCAGCACGACCCACGCAACCGGCATCAGGCCGAGCACCAGCGGCTCCTCGGGCTTCTTGCCCTCCAGCGCCGGCTGGATCAGCCCGCGATAGAACAGCACGCTCCAAACTATGAGCATGGCCAGGACCGAGGCGAAGGCGCCGGCGGTCGTGACGCGCTTCCAGTAGATCGCCGCGACGACCAGCGGGAACAGCCCGGCGAATCCGCTGAAGCACCACACCCCGAGGTCGAACACGTTGGGCGGCGGATACAGCGCAAGCCAGAAGGCGAGCGCCATGATCGCCAGGATGAAGACCCGGCTCCACATGACCTGCGCGCGGTCGCTGAGCTTCCCCTTGCCGGCCAGCGGCACGACCACGTCCTCGGTGAACATCGTGCCGAGCGCCATGATCTGCGAGTCCATCGACATGATCGCGGCGATCGTGCCGGCCTGCACCAGCCCGCGCACGATCGGGTCGCTGACGTACTTGGTCATCATCATGCCGAGCACGGCGTTCGGGCTCGCCGCCTGCAAGCCCTGCCCCGCGGCCCACACGCCGATCAAGACGCACGGCATCCACACCACCAGGATGAAGATCGGGTGGAAGATCAGCACGACGCGGAACGACTTCGCGCTCTTCGCGGTCAGCCAGTTCTGGAACAGGTGCGGGAACATGCCCACCGAGAGCGGCACGAGCATGTAGGAGAGGAACTCGCCGTGTCCGATCTTGCCTTGGCGCGCCAGTAGCTCCGGCCTCTTCGCCAGCACCGCAGCCGAGGCCGCATCCAGACCGCCCAACGAGCGCGCGATCATCCACAGCGCGGCCACGCCCGCGATCAGGAACAGGATCGTCTGGAAGGCGTTGGCCCACACCGCGCCGCGCACGCCGCCCTGGAAGATGTAGAAGAGCACGACGAAGCACACGATCAGCACCGTGAGCCAGGGCGGGATCGCGCCATTCGTGGCCGGAACGCTGGTGGCGAAGGCAACGGGGAACATGCCGCGCGTGGCGCCCTGCACGAAGGTGCCGGCGCCGATGAAGCCCGTGACGACGTACGGGATCACCAGCAACACCAGGATCGGAAAGAGCAGCGTCCCGAGCGCGCCCGACTCGAAGCGGTCGCGGAAGAACTGGACCTGCGTCACGAAGCCGTGGCGCTTGCCGATCGCCCACAGCTTGATCCCGACCAGGAAGAAGACGAGCGAGTGCACGATGCCCGAGGACGAGGCCATCAGCGTGTACACGCCGATGCCCTGCTCGAACGACTTCCCGGTCGAGCCGACCATCGCGAAGGCGGTCATGGTCGTGCCGAAGACGGACAAGAGCAGCAGCACCGGCCCGACCGAATGGCTGGCGGTGAAGTAGTCCTTCGAGGTGCCGCGGAACGAGCGCATGCTCGCGAGTCCGAGTCCGATCAGCACCAAGAGGTAGGCGCCGATGACGTAGAGCGGCAGGTGCGAAATCGTCGGTGCCAGGGCGGCGGCCTGGGCGGGAACCTGGACGTTCACCGCGGCGCCTCACGCTCGCTGGCCCACTCCTCGACGTGCGCGGGCCAGGCCACGCGGATGAAGAGCAGCCACAGCCCGCCCGCGCACAAGGAGTACAGCGCGTGGTAGCCGAGCCCGGCCGGCAGGAAGCCGAACCACAACGTCTTGTCGTCCCACAGCCAGAAGTCCCAGTGCAGGAAGGCGAACACCGCCACCACGCCCCACATCCAGCGCCCGCGCGAGGCGCGCCCGCCGCTCATGGCTTGGCGATGGCAAAGAGGTGCGTGAAGGTCTGCACGTAGAGCGTGCCGTTGGCGGCGATGGGCGTCGAGAGCACCGAGTTGCCCATGTCGATCTCGAGCACGTCCTCCTTCTTGTACTCGCGGCGCGCCGGCAGGATCGTCAGGTAGCCGTCCTCGTTGCCGACGTAGACCTTCCCGTCGGCCAGCAGCGGCGAGCCCCAGATGTGACCCTTCGTGTCGTGGCGCCACTGGAGCGCGCCGCTCTTGGCGTCGAAGCAATACACGAAGCCGGAGTAGTCGGGGATGTAATAGAGGCCATCGCCCGCGGCGCCCGAGGAGAGCGAGCGGTTGATCTTGTCGTAGCTCCACACGACCTTGCCGTCTCCATCGACACACATGGCGTTGCCGATGCCCTCGCCGTGCTCCGGATCCTGGCCGATCACGGCATAGATCCGCCCGTCGTAGACGATCGGTGTGCCGAGGATTTCACTCGGGCCGTAGCGCGTGGCGTACTTGATCGCCTTGCCGTCTTTCATCCGGTAGTGCGGCGGATTGCAGTCCACGCGCCAGGCCTCCTTCAGCACCGCCAGGCCGTCGTCGGCCATGACCGGATCGGGCTCGAAGGCGTACAAGACGCCGTCCGGGCCGGGGAAGATGCCGAGCTCCTTGCCGCCGACGCGGTAGTAGGCCGGCGAGCTCCAGTTCGCGTGGAAGATGCGATGCCCCGTGCCCGAAGCCTCCTCGGCCACCAGCGCGCCGCTCGCCTTGTCGAGCACGATCATGCTGGGCGCGTTGGGCGCGGGCGTCTCGACGTGGCCGTAGTCCACGCCGTTCGCGGTCAGGGCCCAGACGCGGTCGCCGGTGACGAGCGCCGAGCTGGCCGTGATGTTGTGCGGGAACACGCCGCACTCGTCGATCATGTTGAACAGCCACAGGATGTCGCCGTCGGTCCCGGCCAGCTCGACCGGCGGCTTGCCCGGCCCGGCGTAGTACTGGGCCTCGTCGGCGTAGCCCTGGTTGCCGTCCGCCAGGCCCTTCACGTCCACGCACACCACCTCGCAGCGGTTGCTCAGGAAGTACGCGCGATTCCCCTCGACCGCGGCCGAGGAGCAGATGCCCAGATACTCCCAGTCCGAGACCTTGCCGGTGCCGAGCTTCGGGATGTTGACCTGCCAGATGAGCGCGCCGGCCTGCTCGTCCAGGCAGTACATCGCGCAGCGGTCGCCGCTGTACTTCGGGTCGCGCGGCACGTCGTTGTTCGTGCCCACGTAGACGCGTCCGCCGGCGACCGTCGGGTTGCCGTAGCTCTGCGAGCCGAGCTTGGCGATCCACTTGACGCCCTTGCTCGTCGCCGGATCGATCTCTTCGCTCGTGCCCTTGAACTTGCCGGGCGAAAAGTCGGCCGGCAGACCGGTGACGGGCGAGCTCATGTTGCGGCTCTCGTCGCGACCCCACATGGGCCAGTCCTGGGCCGCGGCGGGAATTGCGAGCGTCCCGAGCGTGAGCGCGGCGAGAAGGAACATGCGGTCACTCATTGGGCGTCACCTGCAGATTGTCCACGTAGGCCTTGAAGCGATTCTGGATCGTGAAGCCGTACAGCCCGACGGCTCCGTTCTGGTGCGCGTGCCGGTGCGGGACCTCGATCGTCCAGCCCTCGGGCTCGTCCGTCCCACGCGGCCAGCACTTCGCGCGCACGAGCGCCGAACCGTCGGGCGCTAGATCGACGCGCGACTTCAGCGTGTACCACTGCCCGGCCTCGATCGGGAAGGGCGCATTCACCTTGAGGCTCTCGAAGTTCGAGCTGACCTCCAGCTGCTGGTAGTTGCCCTTGAGGTAGATCAAGTAGCGCTGGTGGACGATGCCGACGCTGGCCATGCCGCGGCGGTTGCCCTCGACCATCACGTCGGCCTGCACCGAGTAGTCGGTGTCGCCCTCGTCCCCGAGCAGGCTGATCGTGCGCTGGAAGAGCGGGTTGTCGATCGTGCGCGCGAGCACCTGCGAGCCGTCCTTCTGGCGCACGTCCCACTTGCTGCGGCCGGAGAGGTAGAAGGACGGCGGGAAGCCGAAGAGCTGCTCGCTCGGCGCGTCGGGCTTCGGCTGGTCGAGCTTGGCCTGCTCGAAGTCCTCGCGGTAGGGCAGCGCGGGCACGATGCGCACGCGCGCCTCGGCCTTCAGGCCGGCGGCTTCGGCCTTGAGCACGTTCGCGCCCGGGCGCGCATCCCGCGCGACGCTCCAGCGGCTCGGCGCGTCTTCCTGCAGGGGCAGATCGGTCGCGAAGGTCACGCCTTCGGCCGGATCAGCGAGCACGCGCCCAGCCGCGTCGAGCGTGCGCGCGCGCAGGGAGAATGCCGCGCCGGCCTGGAGCGCGAAGTCACCCGGCACGATCTGCAGCCGCACGGCCGGACCGGGCGCGCCCGCAGCGGGCTGCGCGGGCGCCGGCACGTCCGCATGCGCCGTGCTGCCGCCGAAGCAGTAGAGCTTCGCGGTGGTGTGCACATACAGCCGGCCGTTGGCCAGCGCCGGCGCTCCCAGGCAATTCCCCTCGAGCTGGTCCTGGTCGAGGACCTCCGGCCCCTGGTCGCTCGGTGCGAGGATGTGAAAGCTGCCGTTGTTCATCGGCACGTAGAGCCTGCCCGCGGCGAAGAGCGGCGAGGCGTGTACCTGGTCGGGCGCGAGCTTGTGCTTCCACAGGAGCGCGCCGCTCTCGACGTTCACGCAAGCGAGCTCGCCGTCCTCGTCGCTCAGGAAGAGGCGCTGCCCGGCCACGACCGGCGAGCTCGAGAAGGCCTCGAGGTCCACGCGCCAGCGCTCGGCGTCCTTGGGCTCGACCAGCTTCTCGCCGCACTTGGGCAACTCACCCAGGTTCACCGCGATCAGCCGCCCGATCGACGAATCGTCGGCGTTCTCGTTGCCGTGCACGCCGATCAGCACGTCGCCGCCGCCTTCCTCGCGGGTGAGCACCGGGCTCGAGTTCGCGCCGCTGCCGATGCGGAAGCGCCACAGGGGGTCGCCGGTCGCGACGTCAAGCACCGCCAGGTGCCCGCAGCCGGTCTCGGCCGCCAGCAGCCAGCGCCCCTCGCGCTCGAACACGATCGGGAACGAGAACGAGTTGTCCTGCGGCATCTCACCCGGAGTCGCGCCGCCCCAGATGCACTCGCCGGTGCGCTTGTCGAAGGCGTAGAAGCGGTCACGCGCCGGCGCGAGCGGCCCCCAGCTCGCCGTGATCACGTGCACGATCAGCTTGTCGCCGACGACCAGTGGCGCGCCCGTGCGCCCGTTCGGGAAGGTGAGCTTCCCGTACTCCTCCATCATGGAGTGCTCCCAGAGCTTCTTGCCGCCGCGCGTGTACGCAATCACACGCCCGGGCGAGGTCTGGCAGTAGACGTTGCCCGTCTCGGGGTCGAGCGTGGGCGAGCTGATCGAGTAGCGGCTGTAGACGACGTCCGAGAGGAAGTCGGGGAAGAGCTCCTGCCACAGGATCGTGCCGTCGCGCTCGTCGAGGCACACCAGCATCTCGACGCAGGTGGCGTCCTCGCCCTGGTAGCCCATCGCGTACACGAGACCGTCGGCGATCACGGGCGTGCCGCGCCCGGAGATCGGCAGCGTCCACAGCGGCTGCGCGGGGTCGATCGCGAGCGGCGCACGGGCGTCGTCCGAAGTCCCGTTCTGGTGCGGGCCGCGCCACGACAGCCAGTCGTCCTGCATCGGCCCACGCCACGCGAACGAGGGCGTCTCGTCGCGCGCCGAAGCGTTGGCCGGCTTCTCTGAGGGGTGCGCGGAGGCGCGCGCGGCGCCGGCCGTGCCCGAGCCGCTCTCCGTCGTTCCGCAGGCCGCGCTCACGAGCGCCAGGACGATGCCGCCAACGATGCCGCCGAGCCGTGTCTTCCGTACCGTCATCGTGGGATCTCTACAGGTGGATCGAGAGCGTGAAGCCTAGCACGCGCGGCGCCCCGCTCTCACCCACGAAGGTCGTGGGATCGACCGGCGAAGGCTGGAACGCGACCGTCTCGTACTCCTCGTCGAAGGCGTTGCGCAACCACACGGCCACGCCGTAGCTGGGCGAGTCGATGCCGAGGCGGAAGTTGGCGATTCCGAAGTCGTCGCCCGCGCGGTTGCCCGCGTCGTAGAAGAAGTCGCCCGCGCGCGCATAGTCGCCCGCGAAGGTCCACAGCGCGCCGCTCGGCAGCTCACCGTCGGTACGCAACCCCAGCGACCATGTGTTCTCGGGCGCGAAGGGCAGCTCGTTGCCGGAGGTGTCGGTGCCGAAGCTGTCGGTGAACTCCTGGATCTCGGTCGAGAGCAGGCCGACGGTCGCGAAGCCCTCCAGGCCCTCGGCCAGCTCGGCCTGACCCTCCAGCTCGAGGCCGCGGCTCTCGGCTTCGCCCGCGTTGTCCACGAAACCGCCGGCCGCGAAATCGAACTGTGCCAGCTGCATGTCCTCCCAATCGATGAGGAAGAGCGTCGCGCCGAGCGTGTAGCGCTCCGCGTCGAAGGACTGGCGCCAGCCGAGCTCGTAGCTCCAGGCCGTCTCGGAGTCGAACTGCTCCGAGCCCACGGGCGCGGTCAGGTTGAAGCCGCCCGCCTTCCAACCCTTGGCCGCGCGCGCGAACACGCGCGTCTCGTCGTCCACGCGCCAAGAGGCCGAAGCCATGGGCACGAGCTCGTCGAAGGTCTCGCTGTCCTGGCTCTGTCCGAGCGGGATCGGACCGCCGCCCGGGTCGAAGGTGTGTCGGCGCGCGACTTCTTTCTCTTCGCGGTCGTAGCGCAGACCCGCGCCCAGCTCGAAGACCTCACCGAGCGGCACCGTCAGCTCGCCGAACACAGCCAAGCCCTGGTCGTCGAACTGACCGTCGTTGCGGTCGGTGCCCTCGCTGCCGGGCGGGAAGAAGATGCCCGCGCCGCCGGGGCGAAAGGTGTTGGAGGCCTGGCGTTCGGCGTCGGACAGGAAGCCCGAGGCCCCCACCAGCCAGCGCTTGCCCGGCTCATTCGCGCCCTCGTGTGCGGCCGTGCCGAGACGGAACTCCTGGTACAGGTACTCCTGCTCCTCCTCGGCGTGCCGGCGCACGCCGTCGATCGGCGAGAAGTCGAAGTCCGAGAACTCCAAGACTTCCCAGAGCTGCCAGCTCGAGACGGAGGTGAAGTCGAGCTCGTCGCCGCGCGCGCGGAAGACGAGCGCCGGGTCGAACACGTCGCGGTTCGCCAGGCCCTCGAAATCTTGGTTGATGTGGTGCGGGTTGGCGCGCAACGCGGTAAGCTCCGACAGCACGAAGCCGCCGTCGCGCGAGCGCTCGCCGAAGAGCGTGAAGTCGAGCTCAGTGTTCGCGCTCGGGTTCCACAAGAGGCGTCCGCGACCGAAGACTCCGTCGCGGTCGTCCACGTCGTTACCGGTAGAGTCGTTGGTGGTGAAGCCATCGCGCTCGCTGGTGAGCAGCGCGATGTCGCCCGCCAGGCCGCCGGCGAGCGAGCCGGAGTACGAGGCCGAGTACTCCTCCAGGTTGTCGCTCCCGCGCGTGGCGACGAGGTCGAGCAAGCGCTCGTCGCTCGGACGCCGCCCGTGCAAGTGGATCAGGCCGCCCAGCGCGTTCTTGCCGTACAAGGTTCCCTGCGGTCCGCGCAGGAACTCGACGCGCTCGAGCGCGAACAGCGGCAGATTGACGCCGCCGAAGCCGAACTGCGGCACGTCGTCCACGTAGGTGAGCACGGCCGGCTCGTTGATGCCGCTGCCGACGCCGCGCACGAACGGAAACGAGAGGCGCCGCGCCGAGAACTCCGAGAAGAGCACGTTCGGCACGCGGCTGACGAGCTCGCTGACCTCGCGCACGCCGAAGTCCTCGAGCTCGCGCGCGTCCAGCGCGGTGACGCTGAGCGGCACGTCGGACAACGTTTCGGCGCGCTTGCGCGCGGTCACGACCGTCTCGTCGTCGCCGGGCACAGGAAGGACGGGCCCAGGCTCACCACCCGGCAGGAAGGGGCTGGCGGCGAGCAAGGCTGCGAACAGGGTCATGGATCGATTCCAGCAGGGGTCGTGGGATCCGGGCAACGGCGGACGAAGCGCGCGTCACCGCGCCTCTCTACGGCAGACGATGGTCGAGGGCCGCCAGCTCGCCCGCGTGGTTGCGGACGTAGACGATGCCCTCCGAAAGGACCGGCACGGTCCAGCAGATGCCGCCGTCGAAGACCTTGCTGCGCGAGAGTTCGCGGTAAGCCGCGGGCGTCGCCTCGGCCACGATCAGCTCGCCCTCCTCCGACATCACCAGCAGCCGTCCGTCGGCCAGCGACAGCGCGCCCTGGCCGAGCCCGCGCTCGCGCCAACGCTCCTCGCCCGCGAGATCGATGCACTTCAGGACCTTGTCGTCGAAGCCGAACAGGTGTCCTTGCCAGGGCACGCAGCCGCTCATCTGGTTCTTCATGCTCTTGTTCTCCCAGGTCAGCTTGGGCTCCGAGCCCGAGAAGTCGAGCAGCGCGCAGCCCTTGTCATAGCCCGAGGAAATGAACAAACGGCTGTCGAGCACGACCGGCGTCATGGCGTTCACGTCGTAGCGCGTCTCCCAGGGCGTGAAGGCCAGCTCGGAGCCGTCGGCGGGCGACAGGACGACCAGGCCCTTGCCGCCGAACACCGCCAGCGCGGGCTGCTTCTTGAACTCGAAGTCGATCGGAGTCGAGTAGGCATCGCCGTAGCTCTTCTGGCTCTGCCACAGGGTCGTGCCCTTCTGCTTGTCGAAGGCGAACACCTTGCCGTAGTTCAGGATCACGGCCTGGCCGAGCACCAGCGGTGAGGCCGAAAAACCCCACTGCGGCGCGTCGAGCTTGAACTCCTGGGTCGTCTGCTTGGCCCACACCACCGCGCCAGTCTCGGCCGAGAGGCAGTGCAGCCAGCCCTCGCGCTCGGAGACGTAGACGTGCTCGCCGTCCACGCTGGGCGTCGTGAGCGTGCCGCCGCCGTGGTAGAGGTCCCAGATCTTGGCCGCGTAGGTGTGGGTCCACAGCTCCTCGCCCGTGGTTGCGTCGAGGCAGAAGACCACGTCGAGGCCCATGTCCTTGTCGAAGCCAAGCGTGTACACACGCTTCTGGTGCACGGCCACGGACGAGTAGCCGATCCCGATCTGGATCTTCCACAAGGGCTCGGACTTCCCCTTCGAGCTCCACTTCGTCTCGCTCGACACGCCGTTGCGCGCCGGTCCGCCCCACTGCGGCCAGTCGTCGCGAAGATCCGAGCTCGGGTCGAGCCGGTTCGGGTCGAGGAGGCCGCAGCACAGCGGCAGCGAGAGGGCGAGTAGGAGCATGGGGTGGAAAGCGGGGAAGGTGCGCGCCGACGGAGTGCGCGTCGAGGAGGGGCAGGGAGCGGGCGCGAGATGATAGCCCTCGCACAGGCGCTCCGAGCTGAACGCGCGGGGTTCGCGCGGTTTTCTTTGCGTTTCCGCGGCGCGTTGGAGCGCTCTTACGAGCGCCCTACTCTGACGTACTCGCACCCTGCCCGCATCAGCGCGCGCTCGGCAGCGCCCAGGCCGCGCACTCCTCCGCGTTGCGGAGGTAGAGCACCCCGTCCGCGAGCGCGAGGTGCGCCCAGCTCTTGCCCGCGAGACCCTGGAAGCTCCCGAGCACCGCGTTCGCTCGCTCCGGGTCGGGCTCGAGCAGGAAGACCTCGCCCTCCTCCGAAGCCACGAGCAGATCC
>JABFRZ010000115.1 GCA_013140785.1 Planctomycetota bacterium
GCAATGGCCAAGTCGCTGGCGCCCAGGGTGCAGCCGCCCACCGCGCCGGCGCCGCCGACTCCGCTGGCTGAGCGCGGCGACGCTGGGCCCGTCCCGCCCGCTCCCTCTTGGGAGTTGGCTGGTGACGGAGCCGGCGGAGAGAACGACGAAGAGCTCACGGAGGCGCCGGAGCGTCTCCAGCTCGCAGATCTGGCGCCGGAACTGGACGAGTTCGAGGACGTGATTGCGACGGAGGACGAAGAGGCGGACGAAGAGGCGGACGAAGACGTGCGCGGCGGACCAACGCTCCTGGCGACGCAGGAAGAGGAGCGCGAAGGCGAAGCGAGCGCTCCTGCACTCGAGACACCGCGCGCTTCGTGGGAGCAGGTCGGGCTCTTCGACGATCAAGAAGAGGAAGAGGAGGCCGCGGAGAGCGGCTCGAGAGGCTCGCTCAAGGCCGAACTCACGCCCAGCTTCGACTTCGATTCCGCCGAGCCGAAGTCGCTTGCGCACGAGCCCGAGCACGGCGCGGATCCGTTTGCCACCCAGCCTGCGCTCGTCGAGAGCGCCGAGCTCATGCGCGAGCTGCGCGAAGAAGACTCGAGGGAAGAGAGCAGGGCCGACGAGGCGGAGGACGGCGAGGAGCCGTCGCTCGAAATCGCGCCGGCCCCTTCGTCGGCCGCCAAGCCGAGGCGGTCTGCTGCGCGCGCGCCCGTTTCGGTTCCGGTTCCTCCAGCGGTGAGAGCGGCTCCTTTGGCGGAGCACGTCGAACGCGAGCCCACTTCGACTGCAAGCGAGGAGAAGCCCTGGGAGCAGCTCGTCTTCGAGGCCGGCCTCGCCATTCTCGAGCAGAAGCGCGTGGCCGTCTCGATGCTCGAGCGGCGTTTTGGCATCGACTTCGATCAGGCCTGCCGCGTCCTGGACGAGCTGCAGCAGGCCGGCCTGATCGGGCCGTACATGGGCGGGCGCACGCGGGATATACTCCTCACCCGCGAAGAGTGGCTGGCCCACGTCCCGCACGCCTCCTGAGCGTTCGGGCTGCCCTGGACGGTCTCCGCCAGGCGCCGGCGCGGGACCGTTAACGTGAGCGAACCGACCACCGTCTCCCTCGTGCACCTGGGTTGCGCGCGCAACCTGATCGACTCGGAGGTCATGCTGGCGCGCATGGCCGAGCAGGGCTGCGTCGTGTCGGGTGCGCTCGAGGACGCCGACGTCGGGATCGTCAACACGTGCTCGTTCATCGGGCCGGCGCGCGCGGAGTCCGAGGGCGTGATCCGAGACCTCATCGAGCGCAAGCGACGCGGCGAGCTGCGCGCCGTGGTCGTGGCCGGGTGTCTGGTGCAGCGCTACCGCCATGCGCTCGTCAGCCGCTTCCCGGAGGTCGATCTGTTCGCGGAGATCTCCGATTACAGCGCCTTGGCCGGGGCCGTGCGCGACCTCGGCCGACATGTCGAGGGCCCGCGCTACCTCGCGGCCGGCGGTCTGCGCGAGCCCGAGCGCGAGGGCGCGCGCCTCCTGGCCACCCCGGGTTCGTACGCGTACCTGCGCATCTCGCTCGGCTGCGACCACACCTGCGCCTTCTGCGCGATCCCGTCCATTCGCGGGCCGCACCGCTCGAAGCGGCCCGAGGCCGTGCTGGACGAGGCGCGCGAGCTGATCGGCGCGGGGGTGAAGGAACTCGTGCTGGTGGCCGAGGACTCGACGGCCTGGGGGCGCGACATCGGGAGCGAGCTGCCGGCCCTGGTGGAGGCCTTGGCCGAGCTCGACGGGCCGCACCAGGTGCGCATCATGTACGCCTACCCGCACCACTTCCCGTGGGGGCTCGTGCCGCTCCTGCGCGACCACCCGCGCGTCGTGAAGTACCTCGACATTCCGGTGCAGCACGTCTCGACCTCCGTCCTGCGCGCCATGCGCCGCGCCGGCAGCGGCGACGCGGTGCGCGCGATCCTCGACCGGCTGCTGTCGGAGGTGCCGGGCATCACGCTGCGCACGACCCTCTTGCTCGGCTATCCGGGTGAGACGGAAGCCGATGTGCGGGAGCTGATCGAGTTCGTGCGCACGTACCGCCTTGGGCGTCTGGGAGCCTTTCCCTACTCGCCGGAGGAGGGCACGCACGGCAACACGCTGGTCGAGCGCGTGCCGGCCGAGGTGATCGAGCGGCGCCTCGCGGCGCTGTTCGCGGCGCGCGACGAGGTGCTGCGCGCGAGCCAGCAGGCGCTGGTGGGGAACACGCTCGAGGTCCTGGTGGACGAGCTGCACGGCGAACACGCCATCGCGCGCACGGCCATGGACGCGCCCGAGGTGGACCTCGTGGCCGAGGTGCGGGGCTGCAAGGCTCCGGTCGGTGCGCGGATCCGCGTGGGCGTCGCGGGCCTCGACGGCATGGCCAATCTCGTGTGCCGCCCTGCACAGGCCGCGCGCGCCAAGGACAGGCGCCCGTGAGCGAGGGCGTCTTCGCTCACTGGCCGAACCGTATCACGCTGCTGCGCTTCCTCGGCTCGCTGGTGCTGTTCCTGGTCCTCTCGCTGGTGGGCGACGAGCTCGACCAGAGCGCGTTCTACGCCAGCCTCGCGTTCTGGCTGTTCATCGTCATCGCGGCCACCGACTACCTCGACGGCTACCTCGCGCGGCGCGGCAACTTCATCACCAGCTTCGGGCGCATCGCCGATCCCTTCGTGGACAAGGTGCTGGTGATCGGCGCGATGGTGTATCTCGCGGTGCTCGACTGGTCGGACCAATGGTTCCCAGCCTGGATCGTGGTCCTCGTCGTGGCGCGCGAGTTCTTGGTGACCGGCATCCGCGGCTACGTCGAGAGCCAAGGCCTGGCCTTCCCGGCCGACTGGTTCGGAAAGGTCAAGATGATCGTGCAGTGCATCGCCATCGCGGCGGTGCTCGCCATCCACGCCTTCGACTGGCCCGCGCCGTGGCAGAGGTTCCTGGAGCTCGCGGCCCACGTGTTCGTGTACGGCACGCTCGTGACCACGGTCGGCTCGGGCACGTCCTACGTGCTGAAGACCCGCAAGCTGCTGTTGAACGGGAAGGCGACGTGAACAGACTCAAGCTCGCCTTCGTCTCGTTCGGCTTCCTCGGGCTGTCACCCTTCGCGCCGGGCACGGCCGGGACGCTCGGCGGCGTGCTCCTGGCCTGGCTGCTCGGTCGCAGCGAGAACTACCTCTTCTGGAGCCTCTGCGCGTGCGCGCTCTTGTACGCCGTGGGGCGCTCGCTCGGCGAGTGGTCCGAGCGCTACGCCGGCGGCAAGGACCCGGGCTTCTTCGTGGTGGACGAGGTCATCGGCTATCTCCTGACTTGCCTGTGGACCCGGGGCCCGAGCCCGCTCGCCCTGACCGTCGCGTTCTTCCTGTTCCGCTTCCTCGACATCGTGAAGCCGCCGCCGGCTCGGCGGATGGAGCGTCTGGGCGGGGGCGACGGGATCCTGCTCGACGACGTCGTCTCCGGGCTCTACGGCTTGCTCGTGATGACGATCCTGCGGCTTTTCGTGCTGGCTCCGGAGAACTGGGTGGCGGGGTGAAACCGCTCGCACGCGAGGCCGATCTACGCCTCAAGGTCATGGGCCTGAAGGCCCGTTTCGTGCTGGCCACGACCGTACCCCTGGCCATCGTCATGGCCGTCACCGCGGCGCTGCTCTACTCGAAGGCCACCGGCATCGTGCGCGATTCTCGCGAGGTCCTGCTCAGCGAGGCCGTGCGCTTCACGCACGCCGACGAGCCGTTCGAAATCGACCAGGAGGGCTGGGTCCGGCCCTCGGGCGTGCTGGTCTTCCCGTTCAAGCACGCCGGCGGACGCGGGCAACTGTACCGCCACGACATCGGCCTCGGGACGAGCACGCACGATCGCCTCGAGCTGCGCGTGCCCGAGACCGAGCAGGCAACCGGCGCCATGCTGCGCGTGATCGCGGGCACGTTCCTGGCCGTGCTCGTGATCGGGGCGGCGATCTCGATCTGGGTCGCGGACGGCGTTTCGAAGCCGGTCCAGGGGCTGATCTACGACGTTCGCCAGATCGCTCTCGGAAACCTGCGCCACCACACCAAGGCCCGTGGCCCGGCCGAGCTGCGCCTGCTCGCGCGCGCCATCAACCACATGAGCGCGGACCTGGCCGAAGGCAAGGAGACCGAGTTCCAGCTCTCGGTGCGCCAGCGCGAGCTCGAGCTCGCCACCAGCGTGCGCAACGCGCTGCTGCCGGAGGGCACGCCGCTGATCGAGGGCTACGACCTCGGCGCGGCCTTCCTGTCCTCGCCCCACTTCGGCGGCGCCTTCCACGAGTTCGTGCGCCGCGCGGACGGGTTGTGGGGCGTCTTGGTGGGCGAGGTCAGCGGGCACGGCGTGCCGGCTGCGCTCGTCGGCGCCACCGCGCGCGCCTACCTGTGTAGCGAGCTCGAGCGCGTCGGCGAGGTGGCCGACGCCTTCGCACGCGTCAACCGTCAGCTGGCCGGCGACATGCGCCGCGGCATGTTCGTGACCGCGCTCTACGCCTTGCTCGACCCGGCCGAGGGGCGTCTCACGGTGGCCTGCGCCGGGCACAAGATCCCGCTCTTGCGCGTGTGCGCCGCCGACGGCCAGCTGCGCGTGGTCCAGCCGGAGGGCATCGCGCTCGGCTTCGACAAGGGCCCAGTGTTCGAGCGCCGCCTGCAGGTGGTCGAGGTGCCGATCGACCCCGGCGATCGGCTGGTGCTCGCCAACAGCGCGCCCGTTCGCATCCAGAACGCCGCGGGCGAGGAGCTGGGCGAGAAGGCTTTCTACGCGCGCGTCCGCAAGCACTGCGCGCCCGACACGACCCAGTTCCTGCGCGCCCTGCGGCGCGACCTGGAGAGCCACGCCGGCGAGGCCGGCTTCCAGGAGGACATCTCGCTCGTCACCCTGTTCCGCAACGCAATCTAGGAGGGCTGCTAGCAGTCCATGCGCATCCAGGACTTCCAACGCCGAATCGAGCAGATCTACTTCGCGCGCGACTCGGCCCGCGGCCTGGCCGGGACGCACATGTGGTTCTGCGAGGAGGTCGGCGAGCTCACGCGTGCGCTACGGCGCGGGCAGAAGCCCGAGCTGGAGGGCGAGTTCGCCGACGTGCTGGCTTGGCTCGCGACCCTGGCCTCGATCGCGGGCGTCGATCTCGAGCGGGCCGCGCTCACGAAGTACGAGCGCGGCTGCCCGCGCTGCACCCAGGCGCCCTGCGCCTGCGCCTGATCCCTAGGAGCTCTCGCGTGGCGCGCTCCAAGGACTCTGCTCCGACCCTGTTCGACCTCGCCCCGCTCGAGGTCGCCGCGCCGCGCGCGCCCGCGGGCTGCTACGCGCGGGTGGCGCTCAATCGGCCGGTGCAGCGCGAGTTCACCTACGCGCTCCCCGCTGGGCTCGCGCCGGCGCACGCCCTCGCGCTTGAGCGTCGCTGGCAGGAC
>JABFRZ010000001.1 GCA_013140785.1 Planctomycetota bacterium
GCCCAGGAGGAAGACGGGCGCCGCGGCGCCCGTCTTCCTCCTGGGCGGCCCGGGGCGCGGCGGCCTGAGGGGGACGCCGCCGTGTCTCGGGCGACTGGTCGATGGCGATGTCGCGCACACCACCGACTTCCGCGCGCTCTACACGGCCATCGAGCGTGACTGGATGGGCCTCGAGCCCTCGAGCTCGATCCCACCATTCGACCTCGTGGGATGATCTTCTACTTCCGAGTTTGCGCGCAGGGCGCAGATTCTCGGAAGTGGTAGCTCAGCGCACGGGCTTCCACTGCCCGTCCGATTTCGCTCACATGAGCTCATGAAATTCGCCGTGCGGATCGCGATCGGCCTGGTCCTGCTCCTGTCCCTGGTCCTGCTGGGTGCCGTGTTCTTCGCCGATGCGCTCGCCAAGCGGGCGATCGAGCGCGGCGGCACCTACGCGCTCGGTGTCGAAACGCGGCTCGATGGCGCCAGCCTGGGTCTCGTCTCGGGCGAGTTCGCGCTGGCAGGTCTGGCCGTCGCCAATCCGCCCGGCTTCGCCCAGCCCAACTTCTTCACCTTGCGCTCGACCGAGCTCGAGCTGCCGCTCAACGCGCTCATGCAGGACCGGATAACGATCCCCCTGCTCACGTTGGAGGGCATCGGCGTGGACCTCGAGCGCAACGCCTCGGGCACGAACTACGGCGTGATCCTGGACAACCTAAAACGCTTCGAGACCGGCGAGGCTACGGCGCAAGAGGACGGCGCGGACGGCGGAACGGGCAAGACCTTCCTGCTGGAGAAGCTGGTCATCCGCGACGTGCGCGCCGCGGTCAACCTCCTGCCCGCCGGCGGCGATCTGACCAAGCTGAGCCTCTCGATCCCGGAGATCGTGGTCGAGGACCTCGGCTCGGACATGACCCTGGCAGAGATTTGCGCGCTGGTCGTGAAGACGGTGATCCAGGCCGCGATCCAGGCGGGGAGCGGGCTGCTGCCGGAGGAAATGCTGGCCGACCTGCGTAGCCGCATGGACGATCTCGAGGGCAGTGCGCGGGTCCTCTTGGAGACGGAGCTCGGCAACCTCGACGAGAAGCTCCAGGAGCGGGCCGAGAACCTCGGTCCGGAGGCACAGAAGGCGTTGAAGAAGGCTGGGGCCGAACTGGGCGGGAAGCTGGACGGTCTGCTCAAGACGAAGAAGGACTGAAGCCGCTCGGCGTTTCAGAGGCCGCGTCGCCAGCCCGGCACGAAGGGCGCGTCATTGCCGTGCGCGAGCGCGTCGTCGAGCGTCGCCAGCAGGCGCGGCTTGTCGCGCGGGAGCGTGCCCTCGAGCGGCAGCGCGTTGCTGGCGTGGTTCGAGCGGAAGATCGTGCCCGTAAGCTCGAGCCCCGCGACGAGCTCGCGCAACTCACGCGTCGCCAGGAGGTCACCCACGCGCTCGTACTCTCCGCGGCGCTCTTCCTCGAACAGGGGCGTGTCAGGAACCGGCGTCATGATCAGAGTGCTGAGGAAGCGCGGCTGGATCGCGTTGACCACCCTCGCGGATGCGCGGGCGTGCGCGAGCGACAACGCCGGGCCGCCCGCGCCGAGCAGGATCATCGTTGAAAGCGCCACGCCCCCTGCGTGGGCCTTGCCCGCGACGCGCACCATCTCGGCCGCATCCACGCCCTTCGCGAGCCGCGTCAGCACCTCGTCGTGCCCGCTCTCGATTCCGAGGTAGTACAGCGATAGGCCGAGTGCTCCCAGCGCGCGCATCTCTTCGACGCTGCGCACCTGCAATGACTGGGGCGAGGCGTAGCAGGACACGCGCCGCAGGTTCGGGAAGGCCGCGCGCAGCCGTTCGAGCAGGGCGGCCAGGAACGAGGCCTTGGCCACCAGTGCGTCGCCGGCGGCCAGGAAGACCTTCCGGACCTCTGGGCCGAACTGCTCACGGGCCCATTCGATCTCGGCCTCCAGCTCCGCCAGCGGGCGCACGCGGAAGCGCTTGTCACGGTACATCCCGCAGAAAGTGCACTCGTTGTAGCTGCAACCGATCGTGGCCTGGAGGATCAGGCTCCGCGCCTCGGACGGCGGACGGTAGAGCGTGCCTTCGTAGCGAATCACTGCGCTCGATTGTATGTCCGCGGCGCGAGGGCGTCGGCTCGCGTGAGGTGCTAGAATGCCGCCATGCCCACCGTCGAAGACGTCTACACCGAGCTGCGACAGGTCTACGACCCCGAGATCCCCGTCAACATCGTGGACCTCGGTCTCATCTATGACGTGAGGCTCGAGTCGGAGAGCTGCAACATCAAGATGACCCTGACTTCGCAGAGCTGCCCCGAGGCGCGCAGCATCCCCGAGGTCGTGAAGCGGCGTGTGACGGAGATCGAGGGCATCGGCGCGTGTCAGGTGGAGATCGTTTGGGAGCCCACCTGGACTCCCCAGCGCATCAGCGCGAACGGGCGCCGCATCCTTGGTCTGCCCGAGGAAGACGGTCCCGCCAAGGACGGCTGAGCGCGCGCGGACGGCTCACGCTCTCAGGTTTGAACCGGCATGCCGCTCGAGGGAGGCGGCGCGTGTGGGTTCTTCTTGAGCTCCTGTTTCCAGGAGAGCATGCGCGCCTTGGCCTGGGCCGTCTCGGCGTCGGCGATGCGATTCAAGCGCTGCAAGCACATCGAGAGACTCGTAAAGCCGAGCGGGTCCTCGGGCGCGAGCTGGGTCACGCGCTCGAGGTTGACCAAGGCCTCCTCCAGCAGTCCGGCGTGCATCTGCGCCATGCCCAGGGCCTGCAAGCAATCGCTCCATTCCGGACGTTCGGCCAGCGCGCGGCGGTAGGCCTCGATCGCCTCCGCATAGGCACGCTTGCCGTAGTGCGAGAGTCCTTGCCGGTAGTGGTCGGAGGCGGTGGGCAACGGGCTACATCACGGGACGGATGCCGAGCTTGGTGAAGCCCTTGTCCTCGAAGTTCTTGCGGAACATGTCGCGCAGCTTGATGGCCTGCGCGTCGTAGGCGGCCTTGTCCTTCCAGGTGTTGCGCGGGTTCAGGATCTCGCTCGGGACACCCGGGCAGCTCTTCGGCACCTTCAGGTTGAAGATGGGGTGTGTCTCGAACTCGACGGCATCCAGCTTTCCTTCGAGCGCTGCGTCGAGCAGGGCGCGTGTATGGCCGATCGAGATGCGCTTGCCGACTCCGAAAGGGCCGCCGGACCAGCCGGTGTTCAGCAAGATGCAGCGCGCCTTGTGCTGCTTCATCTTCTCGCCCAGCAGCTTGGCGTAGACCGACGGCTTGTGGGCCATGAAGGGCGCGCCGAAGCAGGCAGAGAAGGCGGCCTTGGGCTCGGTCACGCCGACCTCGGTGCCCGCCAGCTTGGCCGTGAAACCGGAGACGAAGTGGTACATGACCTGCTCCGGGTCGAGCACCGCGACCGGCGGAAGCACGCCGAAAGCGTCGGCCGTGAGCAGCACGATCGTCTCGGGATGCGGACCGCGCGCGCCGGGCATGACGTTCGGATTGGCCGAAAGCGGGTAGCTGAAGCGCGTGTTCTCGGTGATCGACTTGTCGGTCAGGTCCAAATCCTGGGGGTCGCACTCCTCCATTTTCTTGCCCGCGAGGGGCGGCACGTTCTCGACGATCGTGCCCGGCTTGGAGAGCGCGGCGGCGATGACGGGCTCGGCTTGCTTGCTGAGGTCGATCAGCTTTGCGTAGCAGCCGTCCTCGAGGTTGCACAGACCATTCGCGCTCCAGATGGTCTCGTCGTCGCCGATCAGGCGCCGGTTGGGGTCGGCCGAAAGCGTCGTCTTGCCGGTGCCGGAGAGCCCGAACAGGACCGCCGCGTCGCCCTTCATGCCGACGTTGGCGGAGCAGTGCATCGAGAGACGCCCCTCGAGCGGCAGGAGGTAATTCCCGACGGTGAAGATGGTTTTCTTCACGACGCCGCAGTAGTCGGCGCGCCCGGCCACGAGGCAGACCTTGTTCTTGGCGTCGATGACGATCGCGGCCTCGGCCCGGCACCCGTCGCGGGCGGGCTCGCACACGAACGAAGGCGCGTTGAGCATCGTCCAGCGCCGCGCGGCCACGTCCTTCACGCCCTTCAGGTCCTTCGGGAACATGTTGTGGGCGAACAAGGCGTGGGTCGCGTACTCGCCCACGAAGCGGTAGGGCAGCGCGAACTCGGGATCGGCGCCCACGAAAACGTCCTTCACGTACAGGGTCGCCTTCTTGGTGTTCAGGTGCGCGACGACGCGCTTCAAGAGGCCGAGGTACTTCTCGGGGTCGTACGGTTGCAGGTCGTCCTTCCACCAGATCACGTCGGCGACCTCCGGCCACTTGACCGCGTAGGTGTCCTTGACGCGCCGCCCGGTGCAGTCGGGGTCGGTGTAGTACACAAGCGGGCCCTTGATCCCGAGTCTCGTGGGGTAGGCCTTCTGTGCGTCGCTCGGGCCGTTCTGCCGGACGCGGCCTCGGTCGCTCTGGATCGCCTCCCAGAAAAGGTCTTCCTTGGAGAGGTTGTACTTGTAGCGGACGGAAATCAGCCCGAGGAGAAGCTCGAGCTCGGCCTCGAAGGCCTGGGCGGCTTGGTGAGTCGGGTTCATGGGCGCGAGGATCGCAGGGCGCCGGCGGATGGACCGCATCGGCTCGCTCTCACAGGGGCCGGACAGGCTACCGCCTGTCAGGCGCTTCCCGAAGAGGGTGGTTCAAGGACCCCATGCCTTCGCGCCGAATAGGGCGACTCTGGTTCGCGCGGGTGTGGAAGGGTCGCTTGGCACGCGGGGAAACGCGCCTGGGTAGGGGCGCATCGAAGGCCGCGTCGGGCCCGGACTCACGGCTCCTTGCCGCCGAGGCAATGAGTTCTTTGCGCGGCCGACCGAAGAACAAGGAAACGACATGAAGACCCAGCTCCAGTACGTCTGCCCGCGCTGCGATCACCTGCTCGTGCCTGTTCACGCGGTGGAAGGCGTGAAGCGCCGCGTGATCGCCCTGACCTGCCCCGAGCCCTACTGCGACCACGTGCAATGCCTGCCGCGCGAGATCGCGGCGGAGTTCGAGGCCCAGGAAGAGACCCGCTTCCTGCGCCTTGCGAATTAGCCGGCGCTAGCTTCGCCCTCGATACCAGGCCAGGGTCTGCTCCAGCCCTGCCTCGAGGCTGACCTGCGGCTCGAACCCGAGTCGCTCGCGCGCCCTTTCGATCGAAGCCAGGCTGTGCGGCACGTCCCCAATTCGCGCCGGCGCGTACGCGGGCGGCTCTGGGAACCCTGCAAGGAGCGCCAATCGCGCGTAGAGCTCGTTTATCGTGACGCGCTTCCCCGTGCCGACGTTCAACACGATTCCGCGCTCGAGTGTGCGCTCCATGGCCAACAGATTGGCCTGAACGACGTCGCCCACGAACACGAAGTCGCGCGACTGCTCGCCGTCCCCGAAGATCGTCGGCGCTCGCCGGCCGAGCACGGCCCGAGCGAACAGCGCGATAACGCCCGAGTACGGGCTGCTGTCCGACTGCCCCGGCCCGTAGACGTTGAAGTAGCGCAGCGCGACGGTCTCGAGGCCATAGGCGCGCCCCCAGACCGAGAGCAGCGCCTCACCGGCGAGCTTTCCCGAGGCGTAGGGCGAGAGCGGGCTCGGCGCCATGGTCTCTACCTTGGGGAGCGTGGGGTCGTCTCCGTAGGCGGCCGAGGAAGCCGCGAAGACCACCTTTCTGACGCCCTCGGCCCGCGCGGCCTCTAGCACCCCCAGCGTGCCCATCACGTTGATCCGATAGCTCAGTACCGGATCGCGGATCGAGGCCGGCACCGAGACTTGGGCGGCCTCGTGGAAGACTCCTCGCGCACCACGCAAGGCTGCTCGGAGGAGGCCTTCGTCCAGCACGTCCGCACGGTGTAGCTCGACCGTGGAACCGCTCCCGGGAGCACCCACCTGCAACTCGGCCAGGTTCTCGAGCTGGCCTGAGGACAAGTCGTCCACGACTCGCACCTGGTCGCCTCTCCTGGCCAGGGCCCTGGTCAGGTGGGAGCCTATGAAGCCCGCTCCTCCGGTCACGACGTACAGGGTCACGGACTGGAATCTAGGGATGCTCGAGCGGCTGGAACAGCCTCTGGTGCGGCTCCAGTCGGATCCTCAGCACGTTAAACAGCATCGCGAGCCCCGTGAGCGGGCTCGCGATGCCTGTCCCAGAGTCCCATTCGCTCAGACCGATCCGTCTGGCGCGCGCTGCAGCCAAGCGCGGCTACGGGCCGAACGGGGAGAATGCGACTTCTCTAGCTGCTACGCCCGAAGATCCCGGTCCGCTCGGTCTTCCGCAACTCGGCCTCGTCCTGCCAGATCACCTCGGCGGTATCGATGTTCACCAGCTTCAGAACGAACTGGTAGTAGACGTCCTCTTTCTTGGTCCCCCCGCTCTCCAGCGAGCGGCCCCGCCCCTTCTCGATCGAGCGCAAGGTCCCGTAGACGATGACGTCGGCGCCGATCTGCTTCCCGAAGGCCCGCGCGGTCTCCTCGTTGACCCGCCCCGACTCCTGCTGGAAGCGGACCTGCTTGCCGATCTCGTCCTGGCCAGCGTCCTCGGCGGTGAAACGAAACTTCCCGGACTTCAGCAGGGCCGTCTGGATTTTGTCAGTGATGCCCTGGGTGTCGATGTGCTCGCTGGTGCGGTTCTCGATCCCCCCCATCAGCACCAGCAAGCGCTTGTCGTCGGCGGGCTTACTGATGTAGTTCAGGTGCGGCGACGCGATCAGCGAATCGACCATCTCGGCCGAGAGCGTCTGGAGGTCGGTCGAGCCGTAGTCGATCGTCAAGGTCTCGACGCGGCCCGGATCGTCGTAGCGAATCGAGCTACAAGCGGCGGCGAAAGCGAACGCGACGGAGACGAGCAAGCGGAAGGACATGAGATGGCTCGGTATGGGAAGACGGGGTAGGTGGCTAGCGGATCGGAGTGGGCTTGCGGAGCATGAGCTGGAACCCCTTGGCATCGGGCGTCGGCGCACTGGCCTGGATCGACTGGAAGCCCTGGCCCGTGACCACGGCCGGACGCCAATGCGGATTGGTGTCGATACGGAATCCACTCTGGTCTTTCCAGTCGATGGCCCACTCGACCCGCAGGTCACCTGGGGTCGTGTTCTTCAGGTCGAACTGGACGCGCATGCGCTCGCCGGCTTCGGTCTTGATGTTGAGCAAGACGAACTTGGCCGCCAGGTCACGGTCACCGATGAACGCCTCCTCCTTGCCCAGCGCCTCTCCGACGTAGGTATTGGTGGCTGTCCCGAAGGGGCCGGCGCAGGCCTGCAGCAGAACTCCGGCCAGCAGGGCCGCGCCCAACGCGCTTCGTCTCGTGTTCATGGTCTTCATGGTGTTCCAGAATCCTGTGCTGCCGGGGAGCCTACCGAGAGCGCCTCGAGCGGCTTCCCTCCGATCACGTGTGGATGCAAGCGGGTGCCGAGCGTGCGCGCGAAGACGAGCATCGTCTCGCCGGGGTCCAGCTCGAAGACCCCGAGCTCGAGCGACTCGCCGCCGAGGGCCTCCAGCCTAAGCCTCAGGACGCCCGGAGGCACGAACATGCGGCAGGCCTGGTAGCTGTCGGGCAAGGTCAGCCAGGCTCGCAGGTCCGCGCGCTCGCTGAAAAGGAGGAAGAGGTCGCCGGCGACGCGCCCGCCCCAGTCGTACTTCTCTTCCAGGGTCTTGGTGAGCTCACGCTTCAGTAGCCCGCGCGCGATCGACTTGGCGGCGATCCAGCCGATGCGATCCTCGAGGTTCTCCTTGGCGATGCGGGTGACGCGCTCGACCACTTCCGTGAGCACCGTGGCGCCCGAGCCCTCCTCGACGAGGCGCAATCCAGCCACGGACTGCGGGCGCTCGACGTAGCCGGGGACGGCCATCTGGATCAGCCCATCTGGAGTCGGCAAGCTCAACCCGGTTTCGATCTTGTAGGGACCCAGCCCAATCCCGGCCAGCACGACGACGCTCGCTGCTAGCTCGGGACGCTCCAGATCCGGACCGTACTTCTCTTCGAATCGGGCGAGTTCGTCGGCGCGTCCCATTTGCCTGGCCAGCCTCACGAGCGCCCGTCCCGCGATGGCCGTGCCAACGCCCTTCTCCTCCATCCGCTGGTAGTCGATGTAGGCCTGGTCAGGCTCGCCGATCAGCTCGTAGGTCACGGCCGAAATCAGGTGCCCCCATCCGCCGGCCTCGTACTTCGTGTCGTAAAGCTTTTCTTCGCTCTCGAGCAGGCGGTTCGCCAAGCGCGCCTCCACGTACACGTCGTCGATCCTCCCGAGCGCCAGATAGGCCATGGCCAGACCGGTGTGGACGTACACGCGCTCGAAGCCCTCGCCCTGGTAAGCGCGGGCCGAGTCGTTGAGGGCCCAGCTCGCGAGCGACTCGCCCAGCGCCTCCGCTCCGATCAAGGCTCGCGCCTCGATGTCATGCGCCGCAGCGACCGCGCCGCCGAAGTGAAGCAGGGCCTGCTCCCAGCGCCCGGCGGTGAGGGCCACGGTGCCGGCTTCGGCCCCGGACAGGAACTCCGAACCGGTCTCTTCCGGGTCGGAATAGAGCGCGAGCGCGTCGTCGAAGTGTCCGCCATGGAAGTCATGCAGCGCATCCGCGGTGCGCTCCGTGTAGCTCGCGCAACCGCTTCCCAGCAGGAGCGCCAGGGACCTCGTGGCCGCGAAGAGCGAGCGCATGGAGGGGCGGTGACCTGACTGCACGGGAGCGATCCTAGTATCCTAGGGAAGCGGACCCTCATTCGTCCGATCGTCCTGGGCTGCAACGCTCCCTGCAGAAGCCCCCAGCACGGCGACGGACCTGAGGAACTCGGGAAAGCACCCCTTCGTGCGGCCCCATCCGGGGATCTCGTCCGCCTCGGTCCAACCCAAGCAAGACTGCTGATTCCGGAACTGGTCACGGCTCCAGCGCGACCGTGTGAGGTTTCCGTCGTGACGGATGTCGATATTCGGGATGGGGCTCATCCAACTCTCCGCGGCGTGGTCATCGATACCGCGAGGAAGGCGATGGCTTCCCGGTTCGAATCCGATCGAACGGCGAAAGCCTTCGCGTTCGACTCGTTCCACGCGCTTGCGGTAGTGCTCCAGGAGCAGACTACGGTACGCGCAGAGTCCACTGCCCTGATCGCACAAGTAGTGGAGGGCGCGCCCGGTAGAGGAATCGACCTTCCAACAGTTGCGGTTGTAATAGAAGGTGTCGGCGCGAGCCGGCGTGAACGCAAAGTGGGTGGGGTGGTAGAGAATGTCGTGCTCTGCGAAGAAGATCACGTCGTCGCAGGACACCTCCAGGGCGACGAGGATCTGCTTGAACAGGGTCAGGTACCCTCGTTCAAGGGGCATCACGACGTTCGTACCGATGTCCACGGGTGCGAGCGTCGCCGAAACGATGCCAAGTCCCGTCGCGGCGCGCTTCAGTTGCTCGCGTGCGGCTCGCAGAATGGTCGGATCGGCACGGCAATCGGAGTAGAAGATGACGCCCTTCGAGGGAGCGCGGGCCCGTACTACTGAAACAGGCAGCGATTCGAGCAGGGAGCCGACCGGAGGGCCTTTCGACTCGCCGGAGGCGACACTATCCCACCCAGGCACGGGTGCGAAATGTTCCACGAGCCACGATAAGGGTCGCGTCTGTCGCGCCCACCGGTTGTTCTTCCACAACTCCCGGCTGTACTCGCGCGCCCGGTCCTGATCCGAACCTCGAATAGGGTAGGGGAACCCGAAGTCCGCGCCCTGAGTCCTGAACATGTGCGCAAACCAGGTCCGCCGGTTCGTGACCATGCGCCCTCCGGAGAGCCAGGTCTTGCAGGCGACCTCGGTGCCCATTTGACCCCAAGAGCCATGTCGCTCGTCGAGGCCTTCCAGCTGCCAGTACCGCGCGCGTGATAGAAAGAAGCACGCGCCCAGGCAGGACATGGTCTCCGGAAACTCCCCTTGCCCCGCGGTGCGATTGAAGAACTCGCTCCAGTACTGAAAATGCAGATCGCAATCGAATCTCCACGCAGTGGTCGTCACACCGCGCCTCGGCATCCAGACAATCTCGCGATGGAATCCGGCAGCGCCGCACGGGCAACCCTTGGGCATTGGTCCTTGGTAGGTACGACGCCCACATGCATCGCACTCCCAATCGAAGGCGTGCAGGTTTTTTTGCGACGGGATCTGGGTCACTTCCTCGCCGAGGTTCTGGGCCGCTTGAATCAGCTCCACGTCAAAGCCCTCGGCAAGAGAGCAGTGTGCGTCCAGCTTCATCACGTACCGTGCTTCGGAAATCCTGGCGGCCTCGTTCACCGCGGCCCGTTGGCCGACGCTCTCGTGGTGGAAGATGATGGTGACGCGAGGATGCTGTTGCAACGCCGGCTCGGCCCATGCGCCGTCTAGGACGACGATCACCTCGGTATCGGCGCGGGAGTTCGCCAGCACGTCATCGACCGTGCGACGGAGCCACATCTCGTTGCGACTGGGGACGAGCACCGAAAGGTCGGTCACACTTGGGTGCGCCCCCGTCGCGACCATCGCACCTGCGAGATCTTCGATGGCTCTCGCGGTTTGCCCGCCTCAGTTCTCGACGCAGCCAATCTAGGCATAGACCTTCCTGGCCCTCGCGAAGGCCTCATCCAGATCGGTCGGCCACGTTGGCACCGGGGCGAATTTCTCGATCAGCCATCTGAGGTCGTGCTTCCTATCGTGCCACTGGTCGAGCATCCAGTGCCTGTTGCAGAATCTAGCGCCTGTCAGGTGGTCGCTCTGGTTGATCGTGTAGCCGCGACCATACTTCTTGCCCTTGTGGAGGTGTGCGTACCACGTCCGCTTGTTGACTTTGACCTCCCCGCCGCCCAGCCATGTCTTGAGGCCGATCTCCTGGAACTCTTGCACGAACGTTCCATAGTTCTGAACTTCCATCGGGCCGAGCATCCGCTGCCACCATGCACGCGACGTGAACCAGCACGAGCCCTGACTGCTCATCTCGTCGTCCATGAGAATCGCGGTTCTCGACTTCGTGCGCTCCGGCCATACCGCTCCGTGCAAACCACAGCTGATGTCATCGGGATGTTCCAGCGGATAGCTGAGGTAGTGGTAGTCGATGGGAGGCTTCCCATAGTCGGTCCTGGACCAGTTCTCCGCATCCAGACGATGGCGCCGCGGAACGACGACCCAATTGTCCGCGCATTCTGCCTTGAGGGCTTCATCGAAGCCTTCAGCGACCATGCAGTGCCCGTCGAGCTTCATCAGGTAGTCACCCTTGGCGATCGACGCTGCGGCATTGATCGCCGGGCGCATCCCGCGGGCAGCGCCACGATGAATGACGTTGAGTCGCGAGTCTTGTAGGAGCGGTGGCTCCGGCCAGTAGCCGTCCAGTATGACGATCACCTCCACTTCTCCTCGCGCCTTCGACAGGACGTCGGCAACCGTCTGCGGTAGGAAACGCTCGTTTCGACTCGGGATGAGAATGGAGACCTTCATTGCCGTCCACGTCACACGGTTGCACCCGTCGTCAGGCAAGAATGTCGCTCGATGAATGAATAGGCCGCTTTGCCCAAGAGCGTCCATCGAACGGAGCTGAGCTGCTTGCAGGTGTCCCTGATGCAGACTCGATACTCGGTCAGCTTGCGCAAGGCGTAGTGTCGCTGGCGCCCTTGGACGTGCGGAATGGCGTATTGAAGAAACACGATCATTCTTGCAAGCGCATAGCCGGAATGGACGACGCCCAGGAGGGGCCTGGTCTCGCGGCGGAATGGAGAAAAGCACGGGGTGTCGTCGGGCTCGGCATGCAGTGGACTCAGGCTCCGAATGACGTGAAGGAGGTGATGCGCCGTTTCATGTACGAGGGTGCAGGCCAACTGAGCCGGCGGTAGGCCGTGCTGCGTCAGAAAGACGGCTCCGAACGCCCTTGGCGTACTCCCCGTGAAACCCCCCAGTTGCCCTCTGTAGTACACGACCCGTTCTATCGTCGCGCGAACCTGCGCAAGAGCTGGCGGCCAAGCGAGCGCCAAGAGCGTGTGCGCCCTCGCCAAGGCACGACGAGCTGCCTGCGGGTTCCGAAGGTCGATTCTGGCCATCGGGTCGGCGAGAAGCTCCGCGTTCTCCCCGAAGTAGGCTTCAAGCCACCAAGGTGTCACGCTTGCCCGCAAGACGATTCCGGAATCGAAGGCCCGTATCTCAGCCTCCATAGAACCCCGCAATCGCTCGCACAAAATGGCGGAGCTATTGGCGCCCGTGCACGTGCGGTATAGGAAGTAGCTCTGAGAAGGGGATCCAGCTTTGCAAAACAGTCGAGCCCACTGCTCCGCGCTTGTGCTGTCCAGGTCGCGTCGCAGCTGTTCAGAAACCCAAGTGAATAGGGTGCGCTTGTATGCCTCGAGCAGGGCTTGAATGTCCGTCTCGCCTCCAGCGAGCGCAGAGAGTGCGTGTTGGTCGAGAGTGGAACACGCTTGGTCGCGCTGATCGACGGCAGCGCTCACGCCCTGAATGGCTCGATGCGCCGCCACATCCATTCTCGGCCGGGAGTCGCGTCGCCGGTGATCTGTGCTTCACGGACGCCGGTGGGTGTCGCCCTTATCCTCCAGGTCAGGGGAACCGCCAAGTGCTCGTGAGAGTAGTAGCGGGGGTAGAATGTCAAGATATCGCCAGCCAGGTGATACACCCCGGCCGCGGACCACCGGTACGACGCGATTCCCGCCCCCCTTTGTTGGATCAGGACGAAGGCGTGGGTGGGCGTAAACACGCGGATGCCTTCGTAGTCGCGGTCGTCGAGCTCGAAGGTGCCGATTAAAAAGTTCATCGGATGGCCGGGAAAGTCACCGTGCCCGTGGATTTGTTGTACACGATGGTGACCACGGCATGGCTTTCGACGATCCACGCGGGATTGCTACGCCGATACATCAGCAGGATCTCTGTCGGCGTTTCCGAAAAGCGCTCGTAGGTGCAGGTCGTGCCGGTCCCCTGCTGTTCTTCTGTCAGAAGAACTTGCGCCGCACTTTTCGCTTGCTCTAGCATTTCTGTGGTTACGGGCATTGTCTTCGGCTCCGATATGTGACTATCCGATATGCGCCTACAAGCGATCATGATTGCCGTCATTGCGACCAACCACACTCGCCCACCCGGTCTGATACGGATGCATCTCATGGCGGGCAGTTGTGCGCCGTGGCCCAAGCTTCGAGTGAGGCAATGACGGGGTTGAGAACAGCGACCTCCCTACTCCGTGCGTCCACTTCCTCTTGCGCCTCTCCAGCAGCGGCTTCAGCTTGAATACTGAGCTTCCACTCGGGTATGGCGGTGTACTGGATGTACAGGAGCATTTGCTCCTCAGCGGCAGTCCTTCCGATCGAAGAAGGCCCAAGCGCGTGGTTCTCGATCAAGTCCTGTATCGCCGAGAAGGTGTCCTGGCAATACTGGTCGAGCACATCGACGTGGAACAACTCATGTTGCACGATGGCCTCGTGCATGAACCAGGTGCCGGTCACGATCCGGCCCCCGGCCTGCACGGACGCCTGGAGGTCGTGGATCGCGGCCCGAGCATCGGCACAGTTGATACCGGGCTCGGTCGGGGGCTCGGAGTAGTTTGGTGTAGCCTCGGATCCCAGTTTTGCACCCCAGCGGATGACAAATCCGCCAGATTGCACCCACATCCACCACTGACCGGCCTCTTCATAGACACAAGCGAAGATGGCGAGGCCATCTTGCATGAGCCGGGTGCGTCCGTCCCTTGATGGGCCAATCTCTTGCACGGTCAGGTTCGCATAGACCGTGGCAAGCGGGGTGACCAGCCCGTGACTATGACAGAGTTGGACCGGGCTAGGAGACGGCGGGCCCGAGGGCGAAGCCGAGGGTGACGGGGACGGCGACGGCGATAATGACGCCGAGGGCGAGCGCGAGGGCGATGTGGACGAATACTCACGCTGCAGTCTCGGGTCGGCAGGTATGAGGGTGCGGGAGCGCCAATGGTCCGTAGACGACGACGGGTGAATGAAGGCGCTCGCCCCATCCTCCCCTTCTGCATTGGGTACGTTTCGCAGGCCGTCACGAGAACGGTCGCCATTGCCAGACGGTGTTGTTTTCGCTTGGCTCATTCTCCCCTCCCGGCCCCTTCTACCCTGGTGCCCGGAGCGACGTGAGGACAGTCGCCTCGGACTGGAAGGGCGGAAGGATAGCGCACGAAGCCTCGGACCGGAAGGCGACGAACACCGTTGGCCTGCCGTGGACGGGGTCGCCCGCCGCAGTCCGGTCGGGCTCCGCGCTCGGCCGCGCCGCTACACTGCGCCGATGTCACCCCGCTCCGATCGCATCGTCGCCAGGAGTCCGAGCCGCCCGCCGGCCTCCCAAGGCGACGACACGCCCATGATGGAGCAGTTTCGCCGGGCCAAGAAGGAGGCGCCCGGGGCACTGCTCTTCTTCCGGATGGGCGACTTCTACGAGCTCTTCCACGAGGACGCGGTCGTGGCCTCGCGCGAGCTGGGGCTGACCCTGACCTCGCGCTCGAAGGGCTCGCCTCAACCGATCCCGATGGCCGGCGTGCCGGTGCGCGCGGTCGAGGGCTACCTCGTGCGCCTGGTGAAGAAGGGCCACAAGGTTGCGATCTGCGAGCAGCTCCAGGACCCGAGCGAGGCCAAGGGCATCGTCGAGCGCGGCATCGTACGCATCGTCACGCCGGGCACGCTCACGGAGGAGAACGCGCTCGATGCGCGCGCGAGCAACTATCTGGCGAGCCTCGTCCTGGAGCGCGGCCGCGCCGGACTCGCGTGGGTGGACCTCTCGACCGGCCGGCTGCAGGCCTGTGAGCTCGCGGAGGAACGCGTGCTGGACGAGCTGGCGCGACTCGCGCCGTCCGAGCTGCTCGCGTCGCCGGAACTCCTGGACGCGCACGCTGCCTGGAAGCAGGAGCTGACCGAGCACATGGGCGTGTCCGTGACCGAGCGCGAGGCCTGGCGTTTCGCCCACGACGGCGCCCTGCGCGCCTTGACGCGCCACTTCCGCGTCAAGGCTGTGGAGGGCTTCGGGATCGAGGCCGGGTCACTGGTTGTCCCGGCCGCGGGCGCGTTGATCGAGTACGTGGCCGAGACGCAACGCGCGGCCTGCGAGCACATCCTACGCATCGAGCCGATCGCGCCCGACTCGTACCTCCTGCTCGATCGCGCCACGCGTCAGTGCCTCGAGCTGGTCGAGACCCAGCGTGAGCATCGCCGCGAGGGCAGCCTGCTCGACGTACTCGACCGCACGCTCACGCCCATGGGCGCCCGGCTCTTGCGCGAGTGGCTACTGCACCCCTTGCGCGACGTAGCCGTGATCCGCGAGCGCCAGGGCGGCGTGGCCGAACTGGTCGGCGCGCCCTTCCTGCGCGAGGAGCTGCGCGCGGAGCTCGAACGCGTGTTCGACGTCGAGCGCCTCTCTGGCCGCATCTCGACTGGACGGGCCAACGGACGCGACCTCGTGGCGCTGGCGAAATCGTTGGCCGTGATCCCGGTGTTGCGCGCGAAGCTCGCGGGCGCGCTCGCGCCCGCGCTGGCGCGCTTACTCGGAGCCCTCGACCCGCTCGAGGAAGTCGCGCGTCGTGTGCAGGCGACCCTGGTGGACGAGCCGCCGCTCACGCTGAGGGAAGGCGGGCTCGTGCGCCGCGGCTTCGCGCCCGAGCTCGACGAGCTCTCGCAGATCGCCGGCGACGCGCGCGCATGGATGGCCCGCTTCCAGGCCGAGGAAAGCGCGCGCAGCGGCATCTCGGGCCTCAAGATCGGCTTCAACTCGGTGTTCGGTTACTACATCGAGGTCCCACGCAGCCAGGCCGAGCACGTCCCCGCGAGCTACATCCGCAAGCAGACGGTCAAGGCGGCTGAGCGCTACGTCACGCCCGAACTCAAGGAGTTCGAGGACAAGGTCCTCAACGCCGAATCACTGTCGGTCGAACGCGAGTACGAGATCTTCCAGGAGCTACGCGCGGCCATCGCCGTCGAGCTCCCGCGCGTGCTGGCCTCGGCGCGGGCGCTGGCCGAGCTCGACGCCCAGGCTTCGCTGGCCACCGTGGCTGCGGCCCAACGCTACGTCGCACCCGAAGTGGACGACGGCGACGAGATCCGCATCGTGGACGGACGCCATCCAGTCATCGAGCGCTCGGCGGCGTGCGAGAACTTCGTGCCCAACGACGCGCACCTCGACCTCGCCGGAAAGCGCCTCACGATCCTCACCGGCCCGAACATGGCCGGCAAGTCGACCTACATCCGCCAGGTGGCGCTGATCACGCTGCTGGCGCAGATCGGATCGTTCGTGCCGGCAGCGGAGGCGCGCATCGGCGTCGTCGACCGCATCTTCACGCGCGTGGGCGCGGGCGACGACATCAGCCGCGGCGAGTCGACCTTCATGGTCGAGATGGTCGAGATCGCCAACATCCTCAACAACGCCACGCGGCGCTCGCTCGTGATCCTGGACGAAGTCGGGCGCGGCACCTCGACCTTCGACGGCCTGGCGCTGGCCTGGGCGATCGCCGAGCACCTGCACGAGCGCAGCGGGTGTCGCACGCTGTTCGCAACGCACTACCACCAGCTCACCGATCTCTCCACGCGCTACGAAGGCGCGCTCAACCGCAACGTGGCCGTGCGCGAGTGGGGCGACGAGATCGTCTTCCTGCACAAGATCGTCGAGGGCGGCACCGACCGTTCCTACGGCATCCACGTGGCGCGTCTGGCCGGTGTGCCGCCCGACGTCCTGGCGCGCGCGCGCGCGATCCTCGCCGACCTCGAGCGCGACGAGGAGGGCCTGGCCCGGCGCATCCTGGCCGGCGGGGCGCCCACGAAGAGCGGCGCGCCGGTCCAGCTCGGCCTGTTCAGCCGGAGCCCGGTCGAGGAACGCCTCGCGAGCCTGGACCTCGATCGTCTCGCGCCGCTCGACGCGCTGCTCGAGCTGCGCGACTTGCAGCGCCGGCTGCGCTGATCCCTACCGCGCTGCTCCCTACAGTGCCGAGCGCTGCAGGCCCACGCGCAGCGCGATCAGCTTGCGGCGCGAGGCGCGCGGACGCGGGAACGCGCGCAGATAGTCGGCGTACTGACGCGCAACCACGCTCCAGTGGCACTCCCTACGGACAAAATCGCGCACGCTCGCCTCCAGCTGATCCCGGCGTGCCGGATCGTCGCGCAGGGCGATCAACTCGCGCGCCAGAGCCTCGACTTCGCCCGTGCCCAGGGGCACGCGCACCACGCAACTGTCCGGTAGCTCCTTCTGCTCGGCCGCGTCGCTGGCGATGACCGAGCGACCCATCGAGAAGGCCTGGAAGATCCCGCCTGACGTGCCGCCCGTCGTCGGACCGCGCAGATTGATGGCAAGGTCGCCCGCGTGGAGCCACTCCCAGGCGTCCACCTCGGACAGATAGCCAGTGAAGCGCACCGCGTCCGTCAGTCCGAGCTGGCGCACCAGGCCAGCCGCGTCCAGGTCGTTCGAGTTCATCGAACCGGCCAGGATCAGGCGGATGTCTCCGCGCTGCTTGCGCGCGAGCGCGAGCGCCTGCAGCACCTTGTCGATGCGCTTGTGGGCCTGCACCCCCCCGAAGCTGACCACGAGGCACGCGCGCACCCAGTCCTCGGAGAGACCCAGGCTGCGTCGCGCCGCTCTTCGGTCGTCCTCGCGCCAGCGTTGCTCGGCGCCGTGGTGCAGGATCCCCAGCGGCGTGTGCGCGTTTCGGTCCTCGAGGATGCGCTCGGCCACGTAGCGGCTGTGCACGATGAACGCATCGGCGAAGCGCACGACCGAGCGGTTGAGCGCGAGCGCGAAGCGGTCACGCCCGAGCGTGACGGGCACGGGCGGGGCGGGGCAGGGGTCGCCGAGGTCGAGCTCGTGTTCGCCCCTGG
>JABFRZ010000291.1 GCA_013140785.1 Planctomycetota bacterium
TTCTGGGCGCGGGTCGCCGACGCCCCCCGCGATCGCGGCCTCGATGTCCGCGAGGCCGCGCTGCGAGGCTTCCCGATCATCGCCCTGGCGCACGGCGTCCAGGCCGCGCTCGAAACGCGCGCGCGGCGCGTCGATCGGGATGGCGGCCACGAAGGCCTTCCACTCCTCTTCCAAGGCGAGCGTGTCCTTGCGGCCCAGCTTGTCGAGCAGCAGCCGGCGCACCTCCGCCGGCGGGACGATCTTCCAGGCGCCGTACTGGTTCGCGGAGCTCTGGTCGAGGTCGAAGGCCACGCCCTTCGCGATGGTGTAGAAGTCCTTGAAGAACTTCTTGAAGGCCTTCTCGTACTCGGGCTTGGCGTTGTTGAGGAAGTACACGAACGACCAGGCGTGGGAGTACTCGAAGGCGCCGAAGTCGTCGCCCTGGGTCAGGAAGAAGAGCTTCTCGAGCGGGACGTAGGTGCCGTCCGCCAGCGCCTGCTGCACCGTCAGGACGCGCTCGAGCTGGAGCTGGCCGGGTTCGATCTCGAGCTTGCCCTTCTTGCTGCGCGTGATCGCGGCCTTGCCGAAGAAGTCGGCCACGCCCTCGTTGGCCCAGATCCAGGGGCGTGCTTGGGGCTCGATCAGGAAGGTCAGGAGGTGCGTGCACTCGTGCAGCGCGATCCACTCCGAGACCGAGGGGTCCTGGTAGTCGTGGTAGAAGTGCAGTTCGCCCTGCACGGGGTCGAAGAAGCCCGCCACGCCCGGGGGCTTCTTGGTGAGCTCGGTGAACTCGGGTCGGTTCTTGTAGATGAAGACCTTCATCTTGGTCTTCTTCAGGGTCGGCGTGGGATCGATGCCGACGCGCTGGTCCATCAGGTCGTAGTAGGTCTCGAGCAGCTCGGCGTAGGAGTCGAGGACCGCGGGTGACGTGTTGGACTGGATCGCGAAGTGCTTGCTCTCCTTCTTCCAGCCGTCGTGGAACTTCGCGTGCGCGGAAATCTCCGCCGTGCGCGCCTTGCTGAGCTCGGCCTGCTTCTCGAGCTCGGCCAGATAGGCGGCCTTGGCCAGCCACCTGCCGCGGTAGCGCACATAGCCGTCGGCCAGCTTCTTCTTCTCGTTCTCGTCGGCCGGCACATAGTCGGACATGTCGCCCTCGACCTCGACCGAGGCGACGAACTCTTTCGGGCAGGTGACCTCGCCGCTCTCGAACACGAGCTGGTAGCTCCCGTCCGGGAGCGGCCGCGCCTTCTTGACCTCGAGCATGCGCCCGTCGTTCGTGATCAGGCGGTCGGCCGCGGCCGGCGCGGCGAGTGCGCACGCCAGCACGGCGGCGCACAAGAGCCGGGTCGAAGCCGAGAGCAAGGGGACTCTCCGGAGAGGGCTCACTTGGTGCCGCTCTTCTGCTGCAAGAGGTCGAGGAAGCGCTCGCGCGACTCCCTCAGGACCTCGTTCTCGGGTTCGAGCTCGCAGGCCAGGCCGAAGTGCAGCTCGGCCTCGCCCAGGGCCTCGTCTGCAGCGCTCAACTTCTCGACTTCTTCGTCCGAGCCCACGCTGAAGCCGGAGGTGTGTAGCGACAGGCCGGCGAGCAGCTGCGCCAGGTTGGCGCGGTAGCCCGCGTCGAGCGGAGCCAGCTCGACCGCCTGGCGGAAGTCCAGCGTGGCCTTCTCCTCGTCTCCGCTCACGATGACGTGCAGCATCCCGCGCGCCCAGTAGGCGCGTGGATCGGTCACGCCGCCCTGGATGCCGGCCTCGACGTCCTCGAGCCCCTTGGCGAGCACCTCGTCCTCGTCGGCCTCGTAGAGCGTCGCGAGCCCGCGCTCGAAGCGCGCGCGCGGGGCATCGAGCGGGATCGCGGCCACGAACGCCAGCCACTCCTGCTCGAGCTTGGCCAGCCCACTGGCGCCGTCCTTGACGCCGAGCTTGTCGAGCAGGAGCCGCTGCACTTCCGCGGGCGGCACGACCTTGGCCGTGCCCTGCTGGTTCGGGAAGTCCTCCTCGAGGTGGAACTCGACCGACTTGGCGATGCCGTAGAAGTCCTTGAAGAACTTGCGGAAGCCCGGCTCGTACTTCGAGTTGTTGAGGAAGTACACGAACGACCAGGCGTGGGAGTACTCGAAGCCCGTGAACTCCTCCCCGCCCACGAAGAACAGCTCGGAGAGCGGCACGTGGTCCCCGTCCTGGAGCGCCTGCTGCACGGTCAGCACGCGGTCGATCTGGATCTGGCCGGGCTCGATCACGAGCTTGCCTTTCTTGTCGCGCGAGATCCGCGACGAGCCGAAGTAGTCGGCCACGCCCTCGTTGACCCAGATCTGGGGCCAGGCCTGGGGCTCGATCAGATAGGTCAAGAGGTGCGTGCCCTCGTGCAGCGCGACCCACTCGGACTGCGAGGGGTCCTGGTAGTCGTGGAAGAACTGTAGCTCCTCGACGGCGAAGCTGAAGAAGCCCAGCACGTCGGGCTCCGACTTGGTGAGCTGCATGAATTCCTCGCGGCTCTTGTAGATGTTGACCTGCATCTTGGTGCGGCGCAGGGTGGGGGAGGGCTTGATCCCCATGCGCTGGTCCATGAGGTCGTAGTAGGCCTCCAGCAGCTCCGCGTAGTAGTCGAGCAGCTCGGGCGAGGTGTTCGTCTTGAAGCGGAAGTGCTGGGTCTCCTTCTCCCAGCCGTCGTGGAACTTCGAGTGCGCGGAAATCTCCGCCGTGCGCGCCTTGCTGAGCGCTGCCTGCTTCTCGAGCTCGGCCAGATAGGCGGCTTTGGCCAGCCACTTGCCGCGATAGCGCACGTAGCCGTCGGCCAGTTTCTTGCGCTCGTTCTCGTCGGCCGGCACGTAGTCCGACATGTCGCCCTCGACCTCGACCGAGGCGACGAAGCGCTTCGGACAAGGGATCTCGCCGCTCTCGAACACGAGCTGGTAGCTCCCGTCGGGGAGCTGGCGCGCCTTCTCGACCTCGAGGATGCGCCCGTCGTTCGTGATCAGGCGGTCGGCCGCCACCGGTGCGGCGAGTGCGCACAGCGCCAGGCCGCCGAGCAGCGTCCGGGTCGAGGGTCTCGGCGCGTTCCCCATCACATCGTGTAGTCGTGCCAGCTCTTCTCGAATGCGTCCCAATCGATGCCCTCGAAGGCCCTGTCCACGGCCTTGTCCGTGTTGGCGGTCGCGAGCAGGGTGTCCACGTACTTCTCGAGGATCGAAGCCCATTCCTTCTGCCAGCCCTTGGCCTTGCCCTGCTCGCCCGTGCGTAGGAACCAGATCAGTGACCAACCTTGCGCGTAGCACGCCCAGCCCTCCATCGGCTTGCCCGCCCTGCCTCGGCTCGGTTCTGGCTCCGCGTAGTACTTCGCCTTGCTCCAGCGCACGAACTCCTGCAGCGGCACGTAGTCTTCGCGGATGATCAGCACGTTGTCCTGCCGGCCGACGTTCTTCTTGGGCGTGAATCTCTTGGTCTTCAGATTGAACTCGAAGCCCGAGTAGTAGTCGCCCGTGCCCTCGTTGTACCAGCTGTGCGGCGCGCGGTTCCCGAAGAAGGCGAAGGTGTACTGGTGGAAGCCTTCGTGGTTGAGGACGCTCCAGGTTGCATCGCGGCCCTTGTTGGCCTTGTCGTCGTAGACCACCAACTCCTGCCCGAGCGGGCTGAAGTAGCCGCTCGAGCTGCTGCCACCACCGTATTGCAGGTACTGCGCGCGGTCCTTGCACAAGCGCACGACGCTGGTCCGCCCGAGTTCGAGTGCGTTCACGGACGAGACAGTGCGCTCCTGGTTCGGGGGCGGGCTGTTGGCCGCCCCGGGACGCGCGTCCTCGGGAGGTGGCGCGAGCGTGATCTTGCGCGCCAGCTCGGGCGGATAGTCGTTCTCGTAGACGAGGCGGATGGCTTCGAGGCGCAGCTTCAGCTCCTCGATGAAACCCTTGTCGTCGTAGCACGACAGGATGAAGTAGTTGGGCGTCTCGTGCAGGCTCCAGCCAGGGCTCTTGGCCACCTCGACTTGCAGCTTGGCGCGCTTCTGCGAGCGGGGGTCCTTATCGGCCGGCTCGGTCGCGAGTGCCTTGATCGCGATGGGCTGGAGCGTTTTCGCCAACGTCTGGTACGCACTCTCGAACGTGCGCCACTTCTTCTTGTCGCCAGGCCCGAGTCCGACCAGGGCCACGTCCACCTCCGGCGAGAGCGCGAACACGGCCGCATAGGCACGCACAGGCTGCGGGTCGCCGGAGCCGCGGCTCGACGTGCCTTCGTAGACCGAGACCTTGCCCACGAGCACGCTCTTGAGCGCTTCCCCGTCGGCGACGCGGTGCCATTGCTTTCCTTCGTCGAGCCCTTGGGTCATCCACTCCTCGATGTTGGCGAGCCCCTTGGTGGAGAGTTCCACCTTGGTGTCGCCGAGCTGTCGTTCCTCTTTCGGGCTCGCGCTCGCGCGACGGTCGAACTTGACCAGGCAGACCTGGACCAGCACGAAGGCTTCGCGGCCCAGGTTGATGTACTGGCCGTTGCCGGCCGCGTACTTCCCGATCAAGTTGCGCTCCAGCGGCGAGCCGGGCACGAACTCCCAGTCCTTGGGCGCCTTGACCTTGAAGCCGAGATCGACCTCGTCCTCGTACCAGGCGTTGCCGGGCTTCGGTTCCTGGCGAGTCGCGGGAAGCGCGGCCAACGCGGCCAGGGCCATGGTCAGACCGAGCGTGCGGAATTGGAGCATGCGAGTCTTCCTCGAACCGGTCAGAGGCGGGTTCGGGCCCGAGGCCCCCTGCCGAACCACCTACGCAATCATCGCCGCTGCGCGGCCGAGCCCGCAAGGGCGCGCGGCGGGTTCGAGCTGCGTGCGACCCAACCGCGCGGGTGCGCGGCCGTAGCCCAGCGCGACCTCGGCTCGTCTCTCGCAGTCCCGGCGGCGTCTAATGGCCGCTACGAGCCCGCTTGTCCGAGCCGTCGGACTCTGGCCTCCCGTCCCCGAAACCTCACCTGACCATGGGCAATCGACTGACTCTTCCCCTGCTCCTCCTCGCGGCGCTCTTGGCCGGCGGGGCCTTCTTCTGGATGACAGGCAGCGAGCGCGATGGCTCGAGCGCGGGGCGCACGGTCCTCGAGCGCGCCCCCCTCGCAGCCGAGGATCGTCCGGTGCCCGACCTCGCGGAGCCCAAGGTCGTGAGCGCGGCGCCGAAGGCGTCCAGCGTGCCGGCGCGGGTCGAGCTCGAAGAGTCGCGCGAGCCGGCGCCCACTCCGAAGGCAGGGCGTGCGGGCACGGTGAGTCTGCGTGGCCAGGTGGTCGATCGCTTCGGCACGCCCATCGCCGGCGCGCGCGTGCTCGCGGCGGCCGACACGGGCTTCGCGCTCGACCTCGAGCTCGAACGCGAGTTTCCGTGGATGAAGCGCCAGCGCACCGAAACCGATGCCGAGGGGCGCTTCATCCACGG
>JABFRZ010000650.1 GCA_013140785.1 Planctomycetota bacterium
CAACTCGAGCCAGGTCTTCGTGTTCCCGTGGCCGCCTCCTTCCTGGAGCGCGGCCGCAGGGCCGGCAAGGAGGAAGAGCGGCACGAGGAACACTCCGGCAAGACGCAGGGATCGCAGGATCTTCATGGCATGGAGGAACGAAGGAGGAACTGGGGGGAGATCGTCGCCGGCTCGGAAACTCACAGTCCCACGAGGAAGCGCGAGCCGGGGTACTTGGAAGCGAGCTGTCCGCGGTGCTGTCGCGAACGCTCGAGATAGACCTGCTTGCGCTCGGCGTTGGCCTCGAGCTCGCCGATCGCTTTGGCCGAGCGCGCGGCGCCCGCCAAGGCGCGCTCGAGCTCGTCGCTGGGCTCGCCCTGGCCCGGAACGTACAGGACCACGCCGCGCAGGTACGAGAGCAGGGCGATGCGCAGGCCATCGGAGTCGCGTTTGGCGGTGGCCTGCTCCAAGGCGAGGTCGCCCAAGCCATTCCAAGCACCGGCCAGGATCGCGTTGGGCGCGTCGATCTTGGAGAGCTCGCGATAGCGTTGCTCGGCGTCGTTGGCCTGGCCGCGCGCATGGGCGCAGCGCGCCATCCCGAGCTTGGCCGCGGCAACCATGTCAGGTTCCGCCTTGGCGTTCCGGACCGTGCCCTCGTACACCGACACGGCCTCGTCGAACTTCTTCTGCGCCTCGAGCAGCCGGCCGCGCAGGATGCCGAGCGCGGCTTGGAGCGGCGCGTCGGAGCCTGCGTCCTTGGCCGCCGCCAGCACGGGCTCGAGCGCGCGCGCCGCGCCGGTCACGTCGTTCTTCGCCAAGTAGAGCGAGAGCAAGCTCGAGCCCACGGGCAAGGTGTAGCGCGACTTCGGGAACCCGCTCAGGACCTCCGCATAGCGCGCCAGGGCCGCATCGCTCTTGCCCAGCTGCGCGTTGGCCACGCCCAGGTGAAAGAGCACGCTCTGGCGCAACACAGGCCTGAGCTCGGCGTCCGCCGCGAGCGTCTCGAGCTGCCCGGCCGCGTCCGCGATCCGTCCGGCCGACAGGGCTTCCAGCGCACTGTCGTAGCCCGCAGCCCCGCCGTACTGGATCGAGTCGATCTCGCTCCAGCGAATGACCGTGTTGCCGGCCCCGCCCGAGGCCGTGTACCACACGCCGTCCAGATCCTCGGTCTTGATGCGGACCTGCTTGTCCTTGCCGTTCTTGAGGACGACGCGATCGTTCTGCGCCAGCGGCGTAGCGCCCAGCGCCAGAGCCAGGCCGAAGGCGAGCGCGATCCCCGCCAGAGAAGCTCGGGCTCGTTTCACGACCGCGTTGGTGCACTCCATCCCTTGCATGGCTGATTACTCTACTTGAAGACCTTCTTGGACAGCTGGGTGCCCAGCTCCTCGAAGCGGCGCTGGAAGCCGTACTTGCCTTCGTCGAAGTGCTCCCAGTTGAGCCGCAGGCTGGCGAGCGAAACGTCGGCTACCTCGTACTTGCCGCGGTCCATCAGCGTCAGCAGCTGGTAGTACTGGGACTGCCACCAGACCTTGCTCTCCTTCGTCGTCCCGAGCACGAGCGCCTCGAAAATGCGCGAAGCGCGCAAGAGCCGGGTGGTGTCGGTGGGCGCCTCTGCGCCCACCTCGCGCTCGGCCACGCCCCATTCGACGTAGGCGAAGAGCAGCTCGGGCTTGGCCGCGACGACCGAGGAGTCGATCGTGTTGTTGATTCGATTCACGAACGACTCGCGCTCGAAAAGCTCGGCGTAGCGCGCGGCCGCTTCCTCGTAGCGGCCGAGGAAGCCGAGCGCCCGCGCCAGCTTGATGACCGTGCGGTGCGACGGAGTCAGCGGCAACACGGCCTCGTAGGCGGCCACCGCGCGCTCCAACCACTCGCTCGACAGGCGTTTGCCGTCCCATTCGCCGAAGGTCTCGACCGTATCCGGCACGCCCTCGAAGTGCAGGCCGAAGACCAGCATCCGGTCAGCGACGCTCTCGAGCAGATCGACCTGCACCGCGGCACGGCCCTCGAGCTGGCTGCGTACGGCCAGCAGGTAGTAGCTGGCGGCCTTGCTCCACAGCCGGTCCGCTTCCGAGGAGAGCGGGTCGGCGCGCAAGAGGTCCTGCCCGCGCTGGTCGAGCACGGGCGCCAGCGCGCTCGCGCCCGACTCCAACCAACTCGCGCGGGGATCGCGCAGGATCTGCGCGTCGAGCAGCGCCACGGCCTCGTCGAGCTTGCCCTGCGCCCGCAGCGCGCGGAAGCGCAGGTCCCAGATCGTCGCGGTGCGCTGCGGATCCCGCGCGAGTTCCCCGTCGAGGCCTTGGAGCAGCGCGGCCACCTCGCCGGACCGGTTCACGCCTTCCTGCAGGTACAGGTTCGCCAGCGCCATGCGCGCGGCGAAGGAAAACCCGCGCATGCGGTCCTGGACCGAGACCTCGAGCGTCTTCGTGGCGGCCGCATCGAGAGCCGGGCGCGCCTTCAGGAGCAGCGCCTCGGAGCGCTTGGCCGCTGCGAGCACCTCCGCAGCCTGACCCTGCTGGAAGAGCTTGCGCGCCTGCTTCGACCAGGCGACGCCCGCGCGATACAGGCCCTCCTCGTGGCCCGAGGAGCCAGGCGCGATGCGCTCGTAGACCGCGGCCGCGCGCGCGAAGTCTTGCTCGGCCTCAGCTTGTTGGCCTTCGATCAGGCCAGCCATCGAGGCGTACGCGTGCTGCGGATAGCGGGTGGACAGCTCGTTCAGCCGCTCCTGGGCGAGCGTCTTGTAGAGCGGGCGGAGCTCCTGGCCTTGCAGGGCCAGGTAGCCGTTGATCGTGCGCCACAGACACTCGGGCGCATCCTTGCCGTCGGAATAACGCTGCGCCGCACCTTCCCAGACGACCACCGACTCCGGCAGCGCGCCGCGCTGCGCGAACAGCGCACCGAGCAGCAGGCCCGACCGCGACCCCAGGTTGGCCTGGTCGGCCGTACCGCGCGCGAGGATCATGGCCCGTTGACACAGCTCGATGGCTCGCTCCGGCTCGCGCGCTGCCGAGGACTCCGCGAGCTGCAGCACCTCCAGCGCGCCCAGCGCCGTGGGCGAGCCCGCGCCGAGCAGCTCGCGTCCGCGCGCACCGCCGGGGCCGTTCGGATCGACCAGGACCAGGGTCTTCGCCACCTCGTTGAGCCCGTCCTGGTTGCCGAGGGCCTGGTACGCCTCGGCTTGCAGGGACAGCACCGCCAGCCCCTTGAGGGTCGTCCACGGCTCGGGGGTCGTTGCGCGGAAGTCCGCGGCCACGGCCGCGGCCGTGGCCGGATCGCCGTTGGCGGACAACGCCAGCATCTTCTGCTGGATCGCTAGGGACACGATGTCCGCCGCCTCGGGCGCCATCAGGAAGATGCCCGAACGGCTCTTCTCGTAGGTCTCGCGCAGCTTGATCGCCTCGTCGAAGGACTCCAGTGCCTTCTCGTGCTTCCCAAGGGCTTCGTGGCACAAGCCCTCGTAGATGTAGCCCTCGTAGCACAGGAGCTGGTCGCTGTACTCGAGCTGGAAGTCGAGCAGGACATCGAGCGCCTTATTGGCGATCAAATTGCGCTCGAAGCTCTCGGGCTCGTACAAGAGCGCGCGGAAGTACTGCGTTCGCGCCAGGCCGTAGGCGGCGATCATGCGTTGGATCGCGCGCTCCTCCAGCTGCTCGGGTGCGAGTCCTTCCGCGGCCTGGGACAACTCTTCCAGGCGCTTCTCGAGCTTCTCGACCGCTTGCTGCAAGATCTCGCTGCCGTGCTTGGAGAGCTCCGCGCGATCCTGGACGGGTTCTGGCCCTTGCAGCGCTTGGATGATCAGCTCGCCCACGCTGCGATAGAGCTCGAGCTGGCCCTCGACCACCTCGACCGCCTCCGGGGTGCCGGGGTGAGCGCGCGCAAACTCCTCGCGCGCCTCGATCAGAGCTTCGATGCGCGCGATGCGCTTCTCGACGTCGGGATCCTTGCGCGCACGGTCGTGCTCGAGCTCGAGGCGCAGCAAGGCGCCGCGCAGGTCCTTCGCTCCGCCGGACTTCTCGATGGCCGCGAGCACGACCTCGGCCAGATCGACGTACCCGTAGCGGCTCAGGTTGCGGGCGAATTCCTCGTTGTCCTTGCCCAGGACCTTGGCGTAGGCGTCCGCCGAACCGGCCTGCGCGGGCGGAAGGCCGGCGGCGGCGAAACCCTCGGCGGGGAGCACGAGGGAGAGCGCCAACACGAGCACGCCCGCTGCGCGCACCTGCCGATCCCCTGCGCCATGCAGCGGGGCTCCGGTCACTTAGGCCCCTCTGCCTTGAGCGCGGGCGCCACCTTGACGTCGGTCCGCCCCGCCCCGCCGAACACGCGCGGATACCGGTAGTAGACCTCCATGCTGAGGCAGTTCAAGGCCGTCGCGTAGACGCGCCCGCCATCCACCGACCAGGGATCGACCGGATCCCAGGAGCCGTACTCGTCCTCGTGCTCGAGCAGGCGCTGCTTCTCGAGCAGGGCCTTCTTCAGGGCCTCGTTCCACTTCTCCCAGCGCGGTCCGCCGACCTGGTGCATCGCCAGCGTGCCGTAGTACCAGTAGTAGTAATCGATCGTGCCCGTCTCGGTGTTCCACTCGGGAAGCTTGCGCGCCAGGAGGTCCGCGCCCTTCGAGATCATCGGGTCGTCGTCGAGCGTGCGGCCGCCAAAGATGCGCACCAGCATTCCAACGGCCGTGAGCGATTCACTCTTTTCGGACGGGAAGAGTGTCGCCATCGACGGGAGGCGCGAGGGTTGCTCGCCCATGCCGGTGTAGCCGGTTCGGCCCGAGGCGGGGTCCGTGACCTCCTCGATGAAACCGATCGCGTTCTCGAGCGCGGTCTTGTCGATCTTCAGGCCCGAGAGGCTGGCCGACTTCAGCGCCATCACCATCCAGCCCGTGACCGAGCTGTCGTTGTCGCCGTCGCCCGGGTACGAGTAGCGCCAGGCCGCGTAGGGGTTCTGGGCCTGGAGCACGAACTGGATGCCATTCTGCGCCGGCTCCTTGAAGGCCTTGGCCTCTGTCATCCCGTAGGCTTCGGCCAGCGCCAGCGCCGCGCAGGCGTGGTTGTAGATCCAGTTCATGCCGATGCGCTCGCCGAAGCAGCCGTCGTCGCTCTGCTCCTGTAGATCCATCAGGAAGACGAGGCCCTTCTTCACCGTCTCCTTGAAGCGGCCTTCCTGGTGGGTCTCGCCCGCGCCGAGGTAGCACAAGAGCGCGAGCCCCGTGACGCCGACGTCGTAGAGGGCGTTCCCCGGTCCGTCGCACTGGTTCTTCTTGCACTGCTCGGAGAATCCGGCCGCCGACCAAGAACCATCGGGCGACTGGTGCCGCTGCAGCCAGATCAGAGCCGCGTCGGCGGCTCCCTGGGTTCCGCCCGGG
>JABFRZ010000212.1 GCA_013140785.1 Planctomycetota bacterium
TTCCTGGCGCGGCTCGACGACCGCGGGCGCGCGCGCGCGCGCGAGGGCCTCAGCGCGCGCCTGCGGCTCGAGAGCTACCCATGGCTCGTGCACGGCACGCTCGACGCGCGCGTGGCGATGGTGGCCGAGCGGCGCGACGAAGAGGGCTACCTCGTGCGCCTCGAGATCGACCCGACGGACGCGCCCGGGCCGCTGTACGAGGGCATGCGCGGCAAGGCGCGCATCGCGACGGCCGAGAAGGTGTCGCTCTTGTGGATGCTCGTCGAGCAGCTCTTCCAGCTCGGCCCGCGCTGAAGCGTGATGCGGTGAAGGAAACTCCTGCCGACGACAGCGGACTGATCCGACGCTTCCTGCGCGAGCACGTCGCGCCCTACTGGCGGCTGCAGGCCGAACTCGCCGTGTGCGTGGCCGTGCAGGTCGTGCTGGAGCTCGTCGATCCGCTGATCCTGCGCGCGCTGATCGACCAGGCATTGGGCGACGGCGATCTCGAGCTCCTGGCGTGGCTGGTGGCGCTGCTCGCTCTCACGCTCGCCTTCCGCGTGGCCTTCCGGTTGGTCTCGACCTGGCTGTATTCCTACGGCGGTCTGCGCGTCTTGTTCGATTTCCGCCGGCGCGCCTACGAGCGCGTGCAGAGCCTCTCGCCCTATTACCTGCGCGGCGAGCATTACGGCGACGTCCTGGCGCGCTTGACCTCCGACGTAGACGTGCTGCAGCGCGCGGCGGTGTACACGGTCGTGAACGGGGTGCAGCACGTGCTCGTGATCGTGGGCATCGCCAGCCTGCTGGTGTTCCTGGATCCCGTGCTGGCCGGGATCCTGGCGCTGGTCTATCCAGCGCTCGTGCTGGGTCTGTGGCTCCTCAACCGGCACCTGCGACGCGAGAGCGAGGGCGTGCGCGACGCGGTGGGCAAGCTGTACGACTTCCTGGAGGAGCGCCTGGGCGCCGTGCGCCTGATCCAGGAGTACCGCCGCGAGAAGTCCCAGGCCCGGCGCTTCGTGGGCGTCTCGCGCCCGTGGATGCGCTCGAACCTGCGCATCTCGATCTTCTCCGCGCTACAGATGTCGCTCGCGGACGTCATGCTCGCGTGCGCGCCGATCGTGGTGTTCCTGTTCGGCGGAGCGCGCGCGCTCGAGGGCACGCTCTCGATCGGGACGCTGGTGGCCTTCTACACCCTGGCCGCGCGGCTGAATCGGCCGGTGTCGCTCCTGATCGACATCAACATCGACTTGCAGATGGCGCGCGCGGCGCTGCGGCGCGTCTACCACTTGATCGACCTCGAGCCGTGGATCCGCGAGCTGCCCGAGGCCACGGCGCCGGAGCGCGTGGACGGGCGCCTCGAGTTCGAGCAGGTGAACTTCGCCTGGGAAGAGACGCCCATCCTGCACGCGATATCGGCCACGATCGCGCCTGGCGAACGCGTCGCGATCGTTGGGCCCTCGGGCTCGGGCAAGTCCACCCTCGCGGCCCTGGCGGCGCGTTTCCTCGACCCGACGCGCGGCGCGGTGCGCCTGGACGGGCTGGAGCTCCGGAGCTGGCGCCTCGCCGACCTGCGACGCGCGGTCGGCGTCGTCCCGCAAGAGGCGCAGCTCTTCCACGATTCGCTGGCCGAGAACCTGCGCCTGGCCGCGCCGCGCGCGAGCGATGCCGAGCTCACCGAGGCGCTCGAGTGCATGCAGCTCGGCCCATTCTTGAGTGGGCTGCCGGAGGGCCTGGCCACGCTAGTCGGCGAATCCGGCCTGCGGCTCTCGGGCGGCGAACGCCAGCGCCTGGCACTGGCGCGCGCGCTCCTCGCCCAGCCGCGCGTGCTGATCCTGGACGAGGCCACCTCGGCCCTCGACGCGCGCACCGAGCGCGCCGTGCTCGAAGCCCTGCGAGAGCGCCTGCCCGGCCGCACGCTCGTGATGATCGCGCACCGCCTGACCAGCGTGCAGGACTGCGACCGCATCCTGGTGGTGCGCGAAGGCCGCCTGGTCGAGTCGGGCACGCACGCCGAGCTGCTCGCGCGCGGCGGCGTCTATCGTGAGCTGTACGACGAGCAGGTGCGCGCGGCGACTTGAGGCGCGCTCCCCCGCGCCAAGCACCCGCCGTCGTGGTTCGGGAAACCTAGAATCGACTCACAGTCGCGCGCGCGAGTTCATCGGACCATGTGAACGCGCCGATCTCGAACAGCGGGCGCTGGGTCGTCCGCGTACAGTACGGAAGAGGGTGCTCCATGCTCACGGTCTTCGCAGCCTTGTTCGCCTGGGTCAGCGCCGGCGCAGAGACGCCTGCATTCGACGTCGCGCGCTACGAGGTCACGTTGCGCATCGAGCCCGAGCAGCGGCTCGTGCAGGAGAGCGCCACGCTGACGATCACGGCCCGCGACGCGCCGCTGGCGAAGGCGACCTTCGCCCTGAACGAGCTGCTCCAGCTCGCCTCCGTCGAGCGCGACGGGGCCGACGCTCCTTTCGAGCGCGGCGAGCGCATCGCCGAGGGCCGAGCGATCATCGTCGCCCTCGACCCGCCGCTCGAGCCGGGCAAGTCCTGCAAGCTCTCTTTCGAGTCCGGAGGCCAGGGACTCGACCCCGACGCAGAGGGCCCCGACTGGATGGGCATCCTGCTGGTCCGCGAGGACGAGCTGCGCATGAGTCACCAGGCCCAGTGGTACCCGATCGTGCCGCGCGACGAGCGCGCCCGCTCGAAGCTCGCGGCGCCGATGACCCTCGCGCTAGACCTGCCGGCGGGCTGGGAGAGCCTCGGGCCCGGCGAGCTCGCCGGTATCGACAAGCAGAAGGGCCGCGAGGTCCACCGCTGGTCGAGCACGCGGCCGGTGCAGGCCTCGATCCTCGCCGGCAAGTTCAAGGCGAAGACGATCAAGCGCGGCAAGCTCGCGGTGCGCGTGCTCTCGATCCCCGAACACGCCACCGGCGCGAAGGTCTGGGGCGAACAGGCGCTCGAGCTGCTCGCGAGCTTGACCGAGCTCTACGGCAAGCTCGACCTCGCGACCTACGGCATCGGCGAGATGCGCGTGCGCAACCGGTCGAAGTCGTACAACTACGAAGCCGACGGCTTCTCGGTCTATGACGGCGTGCTCTTCGACGGACGCGCTCCGGACAAACGCAAGATCGGCCACGAGGTCGCGCACCTCTGGTTCGGCGGCGCGGTCGATGCGACCGGCCCCGGGGAGCGCTTCCTGACCGAAGGCCTGGCGGAGTTCGCGGCCTGGACCGCACTCGAAGCGAGCTCCGGCGAGGGCGCGGCGATCGCCGCGGCGAGCGAGGGTCTGACGCGCTACTTCGGTTCGCCGGGGGATGAGCAGGCCCTGGCCGAGACGGACTTCGGCTCAGCGCGCTATGTGCAGGTCGCCTACGCCAAGGGCGCCTTCGCCGCACGCACCCTGAGGGCTTGGATCGGCGCGACGAACTTCAGCGCGGGCGTCGCAGCGTACCTGGCCCACGCGAAGGAGCAGGGCGGCGCGGCGACCCTCGCCGACTTCGTCGCCGCCCTGCGCGCGGCGGGCGGCACCGACGTGGACGCCTGGGCCGACGTGGACGCCTGGGAAGAGGACTGGCTGCGTCGCTCCGGCGCGCCGCGCTATTCGGTCCAGCTGACGGGCGAGCGCACGGGCACTCTGACGCAGACAGGCGAGCTGTACCGCAACCCCGTCGAGCTCGAGCTGCGCTTCGCGGGCGGCAAGACCCAGACGCTCACGCTGCGACCGACGCAGCTCGTTCAGCCCTGGGAAACCGAGGTCAGCGGCAAGGTCGTGTCGGTGGTGATCGATCCACGGGTGCTCGTCTTGTTCGAACGCGCGCGCTGAGACGGACTCGAGTCATGGACGGCAGCGCACGAACCCCCTCGCTGGACGAGCTCCTGGACCAGGAGCGTTGGCTCCAAGCCCTGGCCAGGAGGCTCGTGCGGGACGCGGCCACGGCCGACGACCTGGTGCAGGAGACCTGGACGCGTAGGCGATTCCGCGATCGTCGGCGCGCGACGGCGAGGCCGGCGGTGCGGGCTCGACCGGCCGAGGCGAGGCCTCGATCCGGCCTGCGCAAGCGCGATGATCGTCGAGCAGCTGCGCAATGGAAAGTCACCCAAAGCTGCCGGCATGGAGATCCTGCGCCGCATCGTTCGCGAGACCGAGCGCCAGGCGTTGTGGCAACCGGCCCTGATCGGCGCGGACGGTCAGCCGGCCTTCGACATCCAGTTCTACATCGTCGCGCTCGACGACTCCTTCGCGGGCGTGACGCTCAAGGGCAAGACGCACGCGCGCTACGCGCTGGCCGAGCCGGACGGCGGACCGCGCCTGGAGCCGCTGGAGGCGTTGCTCACCTGAGCGGCCGAGAAGACGCGCCGCGACGAACGTTGCAGCGCTCTTCGTCCTCTCGCGCCTCTGCCTACTTCGAGCGCTCGAGGCGCGTCGCGAGCCCCTCGACGGGTTTGCCGTTCACCATGGCCGTAGTGCCGCGCGCAAGCTCCTGTTCCAGCGCGCTGGCATCGAGCGGGGCTCCGCTCATCTGCGCAAAGCGCAGGGACAACTCGAGCGGTTTGCCGTGCGTCTCCACGCCCAACTCCCAATGACGGGTGCCGCTCTTCTGACGGGTGTTCAAGCTCAGGCTGACAGGCCCTTCCGTCCACGAAACATCGCTGTCGAAGTCCATGTTGGAGGGCAAGACGAGTTCGGCAAAGGCGTGCTCGAACGGGGCGTTCCCCACCAGTCCGTGGGCCTGCAGCGGACGTAGCACACCGTTGGGCCATTCCTCCGGCATGCGCACGCTGACGAGGAGGTTCGACGCACCTTCGGGGACGGACTCGACGATCGCGAAATAGGTGAAGAACTCCTGCGGCGTCGCTGCGACGGGCGTGGGCTTCTCTTCCGGCGACGCGCAGGCGACCAGCGCGAACAGGGAGAGGAAGAACGAAGGCGCAGGGTGGCTCATGACTGGAGCCGTGGCCATAAAAGCCCGGCTTCCACGCCTGGCGCTGGTCCTGGTTGGAGTCCCGCAGCGAGAAGTCGTGTGTCCCTGACTCGCGCTCGGTGTCCAAAACTCGCGACGCCGAATCGATGCGCCCGCGGCAAGTGCTCCTGACCGGAGCCGTACGATCCGATTCCGCGGCCTCTTCCGTTGGCGTGCTGGGTGCCGAGGGTTTCGGTGGGCATCTATGCCTGCGTTGCGATTCTCTGGTTCATGCCAGATCGACGTATCGAGGATACATCTGGTCGAGTGAATCTGTCAGCTTGGGGCGAGCGCGCGGTGTCTCGAGCGCGCCTTGCTCGGCCTCGTGGCCCAGAACTTCGCCCTCCAGGCCACGCGCGGCTCTTCCGGAGGATGCTCGCCGCTCGCGCGCGCGTGTGA
>JABFRZ010000171.1 GCA_013140785.1 Planctomycetota bacterium
AAGTGGCGCAGGCGATCGAGGCCGCCACGGCGGCGCGCGCGCAGTGGCAGGCGACCTCGTTCGAAGAGCGCGCGGCGGTGTTCCTGCGCGCGGCCGAGCTCCTGGCCGGTCCCTGGCGCGCGCGCATCAACGCCGCGACCATGCTCGGCCAATCGAAGAGCGCGCACCAGGCCGAGATCGACGCGGCCTGCGAGATGATCGACTTCTGGCGCTTCAACGCGCACTTCGCCGAGCGCCTGTACTCCGAGCAGCCCGAGTCGGCGCCGGGCATCTGGAACCGGCTCGAGCACCGCCCGCTGGATGGCTTCGTGCTCGCCATCACGCCCTTCAATTTCACCTCGATCGGCGGAAACCTGCCCAGCGCGCCGGCCTTGCTCGGCAACACCGTGCTGTGGAAGCCGGCCACGACCGCGGTGCTCTCCAACTACTGGCTCATGCGTCTCCTGCAGGCCGCCGGTCTGCCGCAGGGCGTGATCAATTTCTTGCCGGGCGGCGGCGCCGAGGTCGGCGACGCGGTGCTGGCCGACCGGCGCCTGGCGGGCGTGCACTTCACCGGATCGACCGGCGTCTTCAACCACATCTGGGGCAAGATCGGGGCCGGCATCGCGCGCTACGCACAGTACCCGCGCCTAGTGGGCGAGACGGGCGGCAAGAACTTCGTCGTCGCGCACCCCTCGGCAGACGGCGCGGCGCTCGCGACCGCGCTGGTGCGCGGAGCCTTCGAGTACCAGGGCCAGAAGTGCTCGGCCGCCAGCCGCGCCTACGTGCCAAAGAGCCTGTGGGGCGATCTGCAGCAACGCCTGCGCGCGGCCCTGGGCGAGGTCCGCGTGGGCGACGTCTGCGACTTCAAGAACTTCATGGGCGCGGTCATCGACGCGGCCTCGTTCCAGAAGCAGGAGCAGGCCATCGCAGCGGCACGCGCGGCACGCGGGCGGGCCGAGATCCTGTTCGGCGGCGAGTGCGACGACAGCCAGGGCTTCTTCGTGCAGCCGACCGTGATCCTGGCCAAGGACCCGGTCTACGAGACGATGTGCACCGAGCTCTTCGGACCCGTGCTGACGATCCACGTGTACGAGGATGCACGCTTCGAGGAGACGCTGGCCGAGTGCGCCACGCGCTCGGAGTACGCCCTGACCGGAGCCGTGTTCGCCGCGGATCGCGCAGCGGTGCAGCGCGCGCTCGAGGTGCTGCGCTTCGCCGCGGGCAACTTCTACGTCAACGACAAGCCCACCGGCGCCGTGGTGGGCCAGCAGCCCTTCGGCGGCAGCCGCCTCTCGGGCACGAACGACAAGGCCGGCTCGATCTTGAACCTGCTGCGCTGGGTCTCGCCGCGCACGCTCAAGGAGACCTTCGTGCCGCCGACGGACTGGCGCTACCCGTACATGGGTTAGGCTCTGCCTCCGCGCGACTCCGCGCTCTCCGCGCTCGGATCCAAGCGCACCGCGGAGACGCCGAGACCGCGGAGTCGCGCGGAGAAGAGCCGAACCAAGAGCATGCGGACCGAGACCCCTTCCTCCCCCACGCCGCGCTTCCTGCTGCAGCCCGAGCTGCCGGTGTGCCAGACGGACCTGCCGCTCGACTGGTATCAGGAGGAGTTCAAGCCCTACGCCGAGGAGTACCTGGCGCTGCCGAACCGGCGGCCGGAGACGCTCTTCCGCTGGCTGGATGGCTACGTGAAGCCGGCCCAGGCGCACTTCGGCGACGGGCTGCTGCTCTTGGCGCACTTCTACATGGGCGGCGAGATCGTGAAGCTGGTCGAGCACTACGGCGGCGCGGTCGCGGACAGCTACCAGCTCGCGCTGCAAGCCCGCAACCGCCCCGAAAAGAGGGTCATCGTCGAATCGGCGGTGCACTTCATGGCTGAAGCCATCGCGATCCTCGCGCACCCGGAACAGAGCGTGTGGATCACCAACCCAAAGGCCGGCTGCACGATGGAAATGCTGGCCAAGGACTACATGGTCTTGCCGGTCGCCGACCAGCTCGTCGAACGCTACGGCGACACGCTCGCGACCGTCGCCTACATGAACACCAGCGGACGGCTGAAGGCGCTGGCCGGACGCACGGGTGGCGCGGTGTGCACGAGCTCCAACGCGCATCAGGTCGTGGCCTGGGCGCAGAAGTGCGGCAGACGAGTCTTCTTCGTGCCCGACGAGCACCTCGGGCGCAACACGGCGCACAAGCTCGGGCTCGCGCCTGAACGAGTCTTCGCCTTGCCCGACCCGCGCCGCGGCCAGATCGTCCTCTCCGCGCTCGACCTCGAACGCCTCGACCGCGCGGAATTGATCTTGTGGGGCTCCTCGTGCGGCGTGCACACGATCTTCACCCCGGCCATGGTCCGGCACTGGCAAGCGCGCGGCTATCGCGTCCTGATCCACCCCGAGTCGCCGCTCGAGACCGTGCTCGCCTCGGACGGCGCGGGCAGCACGAACTACCTGTGGAGCGAGTTCGAGCGCGCCCCGCGCGGAGCGAAGCTCGCGATCGGCACCGAAGGGCACTTCGTCCGGAACGCCCACCAGCAGGGCGCCGCGCGCGGCATCGAGGTGGTGCACCTGGCCGAGATCCCGGGCAGCACCCTGGGCGGTTGCGGCTGCGCCACGATGAGCCGCAACGACCCGCCGCACCTGGCCGGGATGCTCGACCTCCTGCGTCAGGGCCGAGCGCCCGAGATCAACCGCGTGCTCGCCGGCGACGTGATGAACGAGCTCACGATGGGCCGCGAGCGCCTGCCTGAATCCGAACGCCTCGAGCTCGTGCGCGAGGCGCGCGTGGCCATGGAGCGCATGATCGCCGTGGTCGAAGGCCGCGCCTGAGCGCGGGGTCCGGCTCGGGCTCCCGCTCTCTAGCAGCTAGCGCTAGCCGCGCTCGACTTCCCAGACCTGCGCGCCGAAGTGGTCCCAGGGGAGCCGCCCCTCGTCGCAGGTCTCGTCGGTCGAGAACTGCACGTCCACGAAGTAGATGATCGCCGTGGGCGTGGCCGGGCGCAGGTTGCGCGCGCCGTGCGCGACACCGGGCGGGATGCGCACGAGGCGCGAGTTGCCGTCGCCGAGCACGATGCGCTGCACCAGGCCCTCGCTCGGCGAGCCCTTGCGCACGTCCGCCACCACCAGCAGCAGCTTGTCCGCGGGCGGCACGTACCACACGTCGGTCTGGCGCTGGTGCAGGTGGAAGGCCTTGATCGCGAGCGGCTCCATCACGCTGTAGTTGATCTGCAGCGCCTTGAAGCCCTTCAGCGCCTGTGCCATCCCGTCGTCGAGGCGCAGGAGCTCGGTCATCGAGCCGCCGTCGTCGTTGAAGCGCTTGAGCTGCACGATCTCGAGCCCCTCGATCGCGCGCTTCGGCTTGTAGTCCTGGACGGCGTACTTCTTCTGGGCCGATTCGTTGAAGCTCATGGTTCGGTGCGTGGGGCGAGCGGCGAGCCTAGCCCCCGCGGCGAACGGGAGCAACGCGCCTGGTTCGGCCGGAAGTAGGGATCGAATGGACAGGGAGCTCGCGGCGTCGGGCGGCGTCGGGGAGCGGCGTCAGGGAGAGCCGTCGTCAGGGCACCTTCTCGAGGCCGCGGCGCGAGCGCGCGACCCAGCCCGCCAGGAACGCGGCCCACAGACCGACAGCCCAGCCTGCGGAGCGGGGTACGCCCAGCCAGAACAGGGCGCCCCCCAGGGCGGCGGCCGCCAGCGTCGCGCTCACCAGCACGAGCTGCACCTCGCGCGCGAGCTGGCGCACGCGTGGCCGGGCCTCCTCTGCCCAGCGCTCCAGCTCGCCACGCGCGCGCGCAAGTTCGGGCTCCGGCACCACCACGCACACGCGGTAGTTGCCGCCGCTCGTGAGGCGCACGAAAACGTTGGGCAGGTCGTGTATGCGGGCCTCGATGCCGAGCCACTGCAGGCGCTCGACCGTGGCCTCGGCGGCGACGCGGCCGGTGCGCAGCAGCAGCACCCCGGGGCCCGTCGCTCCGTCGTGCTCGGCTGCGCCCATCGTCGTGGTGGACTCCACTTCGCTGCTTCTAACCGGCGTACGGCGTCTCGGTCGCCGTGAGCGGACCCAGAGACGCGCACTCGATCACCGTTGAGACCCCGTGGACGACGAGGCCGAAAACCGCGGATGCGGCGAGCGCCAGCATCAGCGTGCGGAGCCGCAGGATCCCCATGTCGATGTGTGTGTCCGTCCCCCGCCGGCCGGGCCGTGACGCCGGGCGCGAGCCACGATCCTACTCCACTATCCGCCGTTCGACAGCTCGTGCAGACGCTGCGCCGTCACCTGCCGTCCGCGCAGGCCATCCCACGTGCCGCGCGCCTTGGCGAGCACTGCTCGGCCCTCGCCGCGCTGGGCGCGGTAGAGGAATACGAAGGGCAGCGAGAGCACGTCGTGCAGCCAGAACGAGAGCCAGCGCGCGGGCGTTCCGTGGCGGCGCAGGAAGCGCACGGTGTTCACGGCCATCATGTACTTGCGCAGCGGGTTGTAGCCGCCGCCCGTGGACGAGTGCGCGTCGTGGTGCACGGCCAAGGCGCCGATCACGCGCACCGGGAAGCCGGCCTGCCGCGCCTTCCAGCAGAACTCGAGGTCCTCGTGGTAGGCAAAGTAGTCGCCCTCGAGCAGACCGATGCGCGCGAACACCGCACGCGCGACGAGCATGGCGCAGCCTGGCACGTAATCGACCGCGCGCGTGACCTGGAAGCGCGGTCCGTCGGGCTCGCGGTGACCGATCAGGGTCGAGAGGTTGGTGCGGAAAGTGAGCAGCCCGCCCGCGCACCACACCACATCCGGCGGGTGCAGGAACAGGACGCGCGGCCCGACGATGCCAGCGCCCGCGGCCAGCGCGCGCTCGAGGCCCGCCAGCGTGCCGGACGGGAAGATCACGTCGTTGTTGACCAGCAGCACGCGCTCGGCGCCGTGCGCAAGGGCGTGCTCGATGCCGCGGTTCGTGCCGTCCCCGTAGCCGAGGTTGGCGGCGTTGCGCAGCACGACCAGGTGCCCGAACTCGGCCACGACGCGCTCGGCCGAGCCGTCACTCGAGGCGTTGTCCACGAACACGATGCGCTCGGGCGCGAGCCCTTGCGCCAGCAGCGAGCGCACGCAGGCGAGGTTCTGCTCGCCGCCGTTCCAGTTCAGGACCACGGCCCATGTGCCCGTGGGAGTACCCGAGCCCGCAAGAGTGGCCGAGCCTGTGCTAGTGGCCGAGCCTGTCCCTTTGGCCGAGCCTGTGTCAGTGGCCGAGCCTGTGCCTTTGGCCGAGCCCGTGCCGGCGTGAACGTGCGCGGGTTCGCTCACGCGCCGTCTTCAGGAGGCTGGATGGACTCGACGCGCGCGCGGAACGAGCCCCGGGCGAGGCGCGTCTCGTG
>JABFRZ010000047.1 GCA_013140785.1 Planctomycetota bacterium
CCACCGTCGATCCCCAACCCATCCTGCGCGGCGGCGACGCCGGGCGCCGCGTCGCCAGCGTCACCGATCTGGAGGATGGGCCGGCGGCCTTCGCGCGCATCGTTCAGGACGAAAAGGAGACGCGCCTGCCGAAGGAGCTGCGCACCTGGGACGGTCTGCGAAACGAGAAGAACGAGCTCTTCCGTTTCGAGGACGTGCGCTCGCTCAAGTCCTTCCGCAGCCTCGGCGGAGGGATCCACATGGGGAACAAGGCGAGCGTGGAGACTGGGAGCCTTGCCGGCGCCAGCCGCATGCTGCTCACCTACGACGTCGGCCAGGGAGTCCTGCTCCTGCGCGACATCGTGGACGGCCGCACGTTGCCCCTCCTCGAGATCACGCCCGAGGAGTTGAAGGCGTTGCACGGCTTCGCCGCCACCGAGCGCAACTTGGCGGTGACTATCGGCTGGACGGGCGGGAGCGCGCCGCGCGACACCGGCTCGGGATCGACCGTTCTCCTGGACCGCTACTTCGTCGACACGCTCGTGGGCCAGAACCTCGTCGTCGCCGACAAGCTGCCGTGGTCGCTGGATGAAGGGCAACTGCCCAACGGGGTACCTAATCCGGTCCAGGAGGCCTTCTCCAAGGCCCTCGCCGATTCGCTCGGGGAGCTTCGTCGCACGATCGGCGACGCCTGCCGACAGGCGCTGAAGGCCGAGCGCGATACGAAGGCGTGGACGGAGGCCCTCGGATCCGGCCTTCGCGTCGTCGCGGCTTCCATGCAGAAGCTCGTGGAGAAGCCGATCGTGGGAGATATCCCGGATGCATGGGCGGCATCGTTCGCGCAGGCGCAGGCCGACTGGCTGGTGCTCTCCCTGGCGCTTGCGTCCGTGACCAGCTCGGATACCACGGGCTTCCTCGCGAACGTCAAGGAGATCGAAGGCCCTGGCCTGGTTTCCAAGTACTTCAAGACCGAGGTCATTCGTCTCCAGACGCGCGAGCGGGCGAGCGCGCTCGCCGGCGAATGGGAGAGCAGCAAGAGCGACACCTCGACGCCCGCGCTCAAATCCGCGTGCGTCTGCGCGCACCAGAGATCGAAGGCCACTCGCGGTACCGTGCCGTTCCGAAGGAAGGAGAGCAGAACCGAACCGTAGAGCTGCGCGGGCTCGGGCGGTACCGAGCGCGCCGAGGAACTCGTCGAGTACCTGGCGAACGAGATCCTGAACCCGACGACCCTGGCCGTGCTGATCGACGAGGAGACGACCCTCAAGCTGACACCGGAGCGAGTCGTCCTGGAGGGAGGCATGCGCTACTCCTACCTCACCGGATGGTTCGAGGTGAGCCCGACACGCGTCGGGCGCAGCCAGGACTCGAAGGACGAGGAGCGCCAGACGCGCGAGCTGAAGCCCCTGAGCCAGGTGGCCAACTCCAGGATCGAGGAACTCGCACGGGCCTACCCGGCCTTGGAACGCGTGCGGATGTACGCGCGCGTCGTGGCGCTGCTGCGCATGGCGATGGCCGGGCAGCAGCTGGTGGGCGTCGACCTCACCTCGCTCGCCGGAGTCGAGGCCATCTCGCAAGAACGCTTTCCGACCCCGGACGCAGTCAAGAACTGAGGCGAGGGGAGAGCCGCGGGAAGCATGGTCAAGGTCTTCGTCAGCTACTCGTGGGCGGACCATGCCAAGGTCCAGCCCTTCGTCGAGCAGCTCCGCCGGCCTGGCCTGGAGGTCTGGATGGACCAGAGCTCCGGGAAGAGCGACAGCTTCATGCGCGACCTCCGGCAGGCACTGGAAGCGGCGGACGCCTTCGTGGTTTTCTGGTCCGAGAACTACCCGATGGGGTCGTGGGCTCCGCGGGAGCTGGACGTCATCACCGTGATCGCGATTCAGAGCGGGAAGCGGCTCTATTGCGTGACGCTGGACACCACGAAAAGGTCGCCCTTCCTGATGAGTCAACGGGGCTTCGAGCTCTCCGAGGCCGAAGCGACCGCGGAAGCTCTGCTGGGGCCCGACATCCGCCCGGCCGGTGCGAGAGCCTCGTCCTCCCCGGTAGGTCCGCCCTCTCGACCCCTGCTCGATCCCTCGACGCCGGACCTCGTGATCGTCGGTCTGGCGCAGGAGATCCTGGAACGACTCGCAACGGCACCGCGCGATGTGTCCGGTCCGATCTCGCTGCGCGTGGACGTTCCCGGAGGCTCTGTGGAGTTGCGCCTGACCTCAGGAGCCGCGAAAAACCGAGCTCTCCTCGACGAATTGGGTTTGTGCCTGGAGATATTTGGAACCACTGCACGAGAGTGCAACGCCACCGAGCGTGAGATCGCGGACTCGCTGGACCCCAGGACAAGGACTATCCTCGAGGGTCGCCTTCCGCCATACCAAGAGAAACTGCGGAAGCGAGCCGGGCGAATCCGCGAGATCCTCGGGCTCATCGTCATGGAGCCACGCCAGGGATTGGGAGGCTTTCTGTTGGTCGCGGCCGGTGTTGTCGTTCTCACTCTCGTGGGTGTGATCTGCTTTCTCGCGATCAAGATGTCGGGCCAGCACCCCTCTGATCCGGTCGAAGGCCTACGAAGCACGGAGGAGCTGACCTCGACTCCGGTCTGGGATTGTGCCGCGAAGGCCGAGTGGGACAGTATCTGTTTATCCATCCACAGAACTATCGGTCATGGCGCCTGGGACTCGGCATTCAGGGAAGTGGTGAATTCAGAGGACACCGCATCCCTTGCCGGGCGGTGGACGGAGTGGTTTTGTCTCTTCAACTCGTTCAAGGACCACGTTCCGCAGGAGCAGTACAAGTGGGCTGAGGGGCATCTCAAACCGAAGGCATACCCCTAGCTCTCCATTCGTCCCGCCCATTGAGGACCGCTCGCAGCAACGACGACCGCGGAGTCCCGGGACCGCTGGATCGTTTCCTCGACCGGGTCTTTGGCTACGACTGGTTCCTTTCCTATCGCCGCGCCGATTCGGAAGGGGGGAGCTACGCGCGCGCCCTCGACGCGGAGCTGCGACGACGGGGCTACCGCTGCTTCTTCGACGATCGCGAGTACCCGGGGGGAAGGGTGCGCGCTTCGCTGCGGCGAGCCGTGCGGCGGTCGAGCACCTTCGTGCTCGTGGTCACGCGGGGCGCGCTGGGGTCGGAGCATTGTCGGGCCGAGCTCGCCGAAGCCGTTCGCACGGGGCGCGTCCTGGCGCCGATCCTGTTCCCCGAGGAAGCGGGGGCGATTCTCGCTGAATCGATGCAAGCTGCGCTCGCGGAGAGCCATGGCTATCGAGAGGCTCCCGGCCGGCTCGGGCACGGACCCAGCGAACGCGTGCTGGAAGAGCTGGTCCAGCACTTCCATCACCGGCGCCGCGAGAGCGTGCAGCGCCGCTTCCTGCTCGGGCTCGCGCTGCTCCTCGCCGGACTCCTGTGCGCCTCCGTCGTGCTGACCCTCCTGGTCGAATCAAAGCGACGCGAGGTGTCGCGCATGCAGGCTCGCGCCCTGTCTTTGTTGCTCGCGGACCGCGCCGCGCGGATCTGCGAGGAAGCTCCGCTCGCGGCGATCGCGTTGGCGGCTGACGGGGTGCGCCGCACGCTCGAGTCGGAGCAGCAGGTCCTGCCCCTCGCCGAGAGCGCCCTGCGCGCGGCCCTGTTCGAGGTCGACGGCCGGGCGCTCTGGAGTGCGGACGGACTCTGGAACGGCGCCGTCACGGGAGCGGGCGGAATCGTGGCCTTCGATCAAGAGCGTCGTTGGAAGGCGATCGGCGTCCGCGGGAACCCCATCCGCCTCGATCCCATGGAGCGGGCCACTTCCGTCGCCTTCGCCGACGCGGATGGGGAGAGCTTCGCCTTCGGCGACGCCACCGGACGGATGGAGCTCCATCGAACCGAGGCAGCCGCGTTCGCCCCGGTCCGGAGGCTCGCGTTCGACACCGGTCCGATGGCGATCGCATGCACGCTGCTCGAGCACGCGAGCCGCTTGGTGGTCGGGTTCGCGGATGGCCGCATCGAATGCTGGACCACGAACCCCGCGCCGGCCTGCGTCGCGCGCTTCCAGCTCGACGATGCGCCCGCGCTCGGGCACTCCATGCCGATCGCACTGTGTCGCAGCCCCGTCGGCGGTGCGATCCTGTGCGGCACTTCCGACGGGCGTCTGCTGGAGATCGCGTTTCCAGCGGAGGCCGGAGTCCTCCAACGCGACCTCTCCTTCGGCGCGCCCGGGCTGCGCCGCCTCGCTGTGGCTCCCGACTCCCGCTCGGTGGGGTGCGGCGGAACGGATGGCTCGGTGACCGTGGTCGCGCTGGACGGGACGAAGGAGCCGCAGCGCCAGCGCGTGCACCGGGGGCCGGTCGACGCTCTCGCCTGGATCGACTACACTCTCCTCGCCTCCGGAAGCGACGATCAGACGGTCGCGCTGTGGAAATGGCGTGAGCCGAGCTCGGAGACCAATCCCCGTCGCATGCGCGGGCACGAGCACCCCGTTCTCCACCTCGGCGTGCTCGGAGGTGTCCTCTACAGCTTCGATCGCGGGGGCGACCTGCGCGCCTGGAGCTGGGAGAAGCCAGACGCCTCGTGCGAGCCCCGTCTGCACCTCGAGCCGCGCGGCATCCCGCTGGCGGAGTTCGTTCGCCCGTCGAGCGTGCTCGCCTATGTCCCGGACCACGGTCTCGTGCGCTTCGATCCCGCGGGCGGTGCAAGGGAGGAGCTCGGAACCTTGCAGCAGGAGCCCGTGCTCTTGGCCGCATCGGCGGATGGACACAGCGTGGCCTTCGCCTTCGAGGGAGGCGAAGTCTTCCTGCGCACGGAGCGGCCGGCAGCGACCGAGCGCCTTCCCGCTCTGCGTGCACGTCCGCGCTCCCTCGCGCTCTCGGAGAAAGGGGACGTGCTGCTGATCGGCGACGAGAGCGGCGGTGTCTCTCTGTGGAGGCGCGCGGGCGGGGAGCTCGTCTCGCTCGAGCCGCACGCCGAAGCCGTTGGGACGGCGACCCTCGACCGGAACGGCGCGTTGGCCCTGACTGGCGACTGGAACGGGGGCGTCCGGCTTCACGACCTCGCGCGGGGAACGAACCGGCCGCTCGAGGCGCCTCCGGGCGTCGCGCCGCTGGAGTGGGTGTACGGTGTCTCGCTCAGCTCGTCGGGCCGTCTCGCGGCGGCCGGCGGGGCCGGACCGCACGTCCTCGTGTACCAGCTCTCCGCGCGCGGCGAGGTGGAATCGGTGCGCGCCCTGCCCGTGGAGAACACCGTCTACGCGCTCGCCTTCGCGCCGGACGAGAAGCACCTGGCGGTGGCGAGTCCGATGGCGAACGAGGCCTGGGTCTTCGCCTTGGACGGCAGCGAGGTCCCGGTGGCGGTGCGTCTGCCCGCGCTCGAGTCC
>JABFRZ010000649.1 GCA_013140785.1 Planctomycetota bacterium
GCGCGCGCGATCGCGCTGGAGCGCACGACGCCGGGGGCCGCGCTCGAGCTGGGAGCGGCGCCGGAGGCGAGCGCGGCGCTGCTCGCGCGCGGCCAGCAGCTCTACGCGATCTCGTGCACGCCCTGCCACGGTGCCGACGGGCGTGCGCGCGCGGTGGACGTGCAGTGGAACGAGGACGGCAGCCCCACGCGCCCGCGCGACTTCACGGCCGGGATCTTCAAGGGCGGGTCGTCGCGCGCGGACATCATGCGCCGGTTGCGCTGCGGGCTGCCCGGGAGCCCGATGCCCTCGACCGAGCTGGCCGAGGCCGGGGATGCCTGGGCGCTGGCGAGCTACGTCGCGAGCTTGACGCGGCCCGGCGCGGAGCAACGCGTGCTGCAGGAGCGGCATGCGATCGTCGCGCGAGCCGTGCGGACCCTGCCTGCGGCGAGCGATGCGCCCGGCTGGGACGAGATCGAGCCCGTGTGGCTCGCACTCATGCCGCTGTGGTGGCGCGACGAGCGCATCGAGGGCGTCGAGCTGCGCGTGGCCCACGACGGCAAGCGCGTCGCCTTCCAGCTCACCTGGCAGGATCCGACCCGGGACCAGGAGTTCCTGGGCACGGAGACCTTCACCGATCTCGTGGCCTTGCAGCTCACGGCCGAGATCGATCCGCCGCTGTTCACGATGGGCGAGGCGCAGAAGCCCGTGAACATCTGGAGCTGGAAGGCGGCCTGGGAGCTCGATCGAGAGAGACCGCGCGACGTGGCGGATCTCCATCCGAATCTCTCGGCCGATCTCTACGGCTACCAGCCGGAGGAGGCCGCCCCGCTCTTCATCACGGCGCGCGCCGCGGGCAACCCGATGGCTCTCGAGCACCGTTGCTGCGCAGGTGAGGAGCTCACCTGCAGCGGCTTCGGCACGCTGGCGACTCTGCCACGGGCGCGGACCACGCTCGACGCGAGCGGGCTCTGGAAGGACGGCGAGTGGCGCGTCGTGTTCACGCGCGCACTCGCATCAACCTCGGCCGACGTCGTGCAGCTCGCGCCGGGCGCGCCGGCCTACTTCGCCGCGGCGGTGTGGGACGGCTCGGCCGGCGATCGCAACGGGCAGAAGTCCGTCACGGTATGGCACGCCCTCGAACTCGAGCGCTGAAAGAGACGACATGGACCTGAGCCGCCGTCAATTCCTGTCCACTTGCGCTGCGGGCGCCTCGGCTGGATCGAGCTGGGCAGCTTGTGGTTTCAGTTGGGCCTTCGCGCCTCGTCAGGGGACCCTGAACCCGCTCGAGTACTACCCGACGCGCGACTGGGAGAAGATCTATCGCGACCAGTACCGCTACGACTCGCGCTTCACGTGGGTGTGCTCGCCCAACGACACGCACGCTTGCCGCGTGAGCGCCTTCCTGCGCAACGGCGTGATCACGCGCATGGGGACCGACTACACCTACCAGCATTACTCGGACCTCTACGGAAACCACGCGACCGCCAACTGGAACCCGCGCCAGTGCGCCAAGGGCTACACCTTCCACCGCGTCGTGTACGCGCCCTATCGCCTGAAGTACCCGCTGATCCGCGCGGGCTGGAAGCACTGGGCCGACGACGGCTTCCCGTACCTGACCGACGAGTTGCGCACGCGCTACAAGTTCGATGCGCGCGGACAGGATCGCCTGGTGCGCATCGGTTGGGAGGAAGTCTTCCGCTACATCGCGAAGGGCTACAAGGCCATCGCCACGCACTACAGCGGCGACGAGGGCACGCAGCGGCTCACGCGCGAGGGCTACGAACCCGAGATGGTCGCGGCTTGCGAGGGCGCCGGCACGCGCACGCTCAAGTTCCGCGGCGGCATGGGGCTGCTCGGCGTGCTCGGGAAGTACGGGGCCTATCGCCTGTCGAACTCGATGGCGCTGCTCGACGCGCACGTGCGCGGCGTCGATCCGAAGGACGCCAAGGGCGGGCGCAGCTGGTCCAACTACACCTGGCACGGCGACCAGGCGCCGGGGCAACCCTGGGTACACGGCCTGCAGGCCTCCGACTGCGACTTCAACGATCTGCGCTCGAGCAAGCTGATCGTGATGGACGGCAAGAACCTGGTCGAGAACAAGATGGCCGACTCGCACTGGTTCATCGAGTGCATGGAGCGCGGCGCGAAGATCGTCGTCATCACGCCCGAGTACGGCGCGCCGGCCTCCAAGGCCGATTATCACATCCCGTTGCGGCCCGCGACCGACGCGGCGCTGTTCCTCGGCATCACGCGCATCATGATGGAGCGCGGCTGGTACGACGCCGAGTTCGTCAAGACGCGCACGGACTTCCCGCTGCTCGTGCGCACGGACAACCTGCAACGGCTGCGCGCCCACGAGCTCTTTCCCGGATACCGGTCGGCGCTCTCACCCGAGGGGGCCAGCAAGAAGTGGCAGGGCTTCACGGACGAAGAGCACGCGAAGCTCGGCGACTACGTGGTCTGGGACGAGCGTTCGAACGAGCCCAAGGCGATCACGCGCGACGACGTCGGCAAGTTCCTTTCAGAGAAGGGCATCGCCCCCGCGCTCGAGGGCACGCACACGCTGAAGCTGGTCGACGGCCAAGAAGTCGAGGTGAAGACGCTCTGGTCGCTGTACCAGATCCACCTCAGGGACTACGACCTCGACACGGTGTGCAGCATCACGCAGGCGCCGCGCGACCTGATCGTGCGGCTGGCCGAGGACCTCGCCACCATCAAACCGGCCGCGATCCACCAGGGCGAGGGCATCAACCACTGGTTCCACGGCACGGAGATGAATCGCGCGGCCTATCTGCCGCTCATGCTGACCGGCAACATCGGCAAGCCCGGCGCGGGCTGCCACACCTGGGCCGGCAACTACAAGGCGGCGCTGTTCCAGGGTTCGCCCTGGACCGGGCCCGGCTTCAAGGGCTGGGTCGCGGAGGATCCCTTCCATCCCGCGCTCGATCCCGCGACGCCCGGGAAAGACGTGCCCCTGAAGGCCTACTCGCGCGACGAGGAGGTCGCCTACTGGAACCACGGCGACAAGCCCCTGGTGGTGGACACGCCGAAGTTCGGGCGCCTGTGCCTGACGGGCAAGACGCACATGCCGACGCCGACCAAGGCGCTGTTCTTCAACAACGTGAACCTCTTCAACAACGCGAAGCACGCCTACGCGATGCTGAAGAACACCAACCCGAAGATCGCGATGATCGTCGGAGTGGACATCCAGATGACGGCGTCGATCGAGTACGCCGACATCGGGCTGCCGGCGAACTCGTGGGTCGAGTTCGAGGATCTCGAGGTCACCGCGAGCTGCTCGAACCCCTTCCTCCAGATCTGGAAGGGCGGCATCAAGCCGATCTTCGACAGCAAGGACGACCTCACGATCCTGGCCGGCATCGCCGCGGCTCTGGCCGAGGAGACCGGCGAGCGCCGTTTCCGCGACGCCTTCCACTTCGAGCACCAGAAGCAGCGCAAGGTCTACCTGCAGCGCCTGCTCGACACCTCGACCCCGACCGCCGGCTACAAGGTCGACGACATCCTGGCCGGGAAGTACGGAGTGCCCGGCGGCGCGCTGATGATGTTCCGCACCTATCCGCGCATCCCGTTCTGGGAGCAGATCCACGACCACCAGCCATTCTTCACCGACACGGGCCGGCTGCACGCCTACGCGGACGTGCCCGAGGCCATCGCCTGCGGCGAGAATTTCGTGGTGCACCGCGAGGGCCCCGAGGCGACGCCCTACTTGCCGAACGTGATCGTGAGCACGAACCCGTACGTGCGGCCCGAGGACTACGGCATCCCGCTCGACGCCGAGCACTGGGACGAGCGCACGGTGCGCAACGTGCGCATGCCCTGGAGCGAGGTCCTCGAGACCAAGAACTTCCTGTGGGAGAAGGGCTTCCAGTTCTTGCTGCTCACCCCGAAAACGCGCCACCGCGTGCACTCGCAATGGAGCGCCGTGCCCTGGCACGAGATGTTCGACTCGAACTTCGGCACACCTTGGCGGATCGACAAGCGCGCGCCCGGCGCTGGCGAGCACCAGATGCACATCAATCCCGCCGCGGCCCGCGATCTCGGCATCCAGGACGGCGACTACGTGTGGGTCGATGCGAACCCCGCCGATCGGCCCTACTACGGCGCCGATCCGAAGGACCCCTTCTACAGGGTCGCGCGCTGCATGGTGCGCGCGGCCTACAACCCGTCCTACCCGTACCACATCGTGATGATGAAGCACGCGCCCTATATCGCGACCGAGAAGAGCGTGAAGGCGCACGAGACGCGCCCCGACGGCCAGGCCATCTCGGCCGACACCGGCTATCGCGCCAACTTCCGCTACGGCTCGCACCAGAGCCTGACGCGCAACTGGCACATGCCGATGCACCAGACCGACAACCTGTTCCACAAGGCGAAGGCCGCGACCAAGTTCATCTTCGGCGGTGAGGCCGACAACCACGGCGTGAACACGGTGCCCAAGGAGGCGCTGGTCAAGGTCACCAAGGCCGAGGATGGTGGCCTGGGCGGCAAGGGCGTCTGGAAGATCGCGACGCTCGGCCGCTCGCCCGGTAACGAGAACGAAGCAATGAAGCGCTACATCGAGGGCGGATTCCTGGAGCGGAGCTGAGCGCATGGACCTCACGAAAGAACCCGAGCAAGACGATCCGCTCACACTCAACGCGGTCGGCGTTTTCGATCCCAGCGGCGAGAGCCTGCGCATGATGGCCGCTTGCTTCGCCGAGGAATACTTGCGCCTCGGCTTCCCGCCGGGGCGCGTGCTCGCCCTGTTCGAGTCGCCGCGCTATCCGCTCGCCAACGGCGCGCTGAAGACGCTCGGCTATCCCACGATCCTGTCGATCGTCGCGAACGCGGCCCGCGTCTGGTCGCCTGCCCACCGCAGCCACGGCTGAGGAGCCGACTCATGCCCGACGTCTACAACTGGCAGCTCGGCCGACCGATGGCCTACCCCTACGAGCAGGCGATGCCCAAGCGTCAGTGGGCGTTCGTGATGAACATCAACCGCTGCCTCGGCTGCCAGACCTGCACCATGGCTTGCAAGTCCACCTGGACCTTCGAGCGCGGCCAGGAGCACATGTGGTGGGCGAACGTCGAGACCAAGCCCTACGGCGGCTACCCCTATGCGTGGGACGTCAAGCTGCTCGAGCTCTTGGACAAGGCGAATCCCGGGGGAATGACCTGGTCCGAGAGCGACTCGGACGAGCGTGACTCCGCGCTGCGCGCCGCGCCCTACGGGACCTACGACGGCAAGACCATCTTCGAGGCCGCGGACAGCCGCGTCACGCGCCCAGAGCACTCGCAGCGCGTGCTCGGCTACCTGCCCGCCGACGCGGAATGGGCCACGCCCAACCTGCACGAGGACGTGCCGCCCGCGCCCGCCGGCGAGAAGGGCCAATGGGTGCGCGGCGGACTCTCGCTGCCCGAGCACAAGGCCTGGTTCTTCTACCTCGCGCGCGTCTGCAACCACTGCAGCTACCCAGCCTGTCTCGCGGCTTGTCCGCGTCAAGCGATCTACAAGCGCCCCGAGGACGGGATCGTGCTCATCGACCAGGAGCGCTGCCGCGGCTATCGCAAGTGCGTCGAGGCCTGCCCCTACAAGAAGGCCATGTACCGGCCGACGACGCGTACCAGCGAGAAGTGCATCGCCTGCTACCCGCGCGTCGAGGGCAGCGATCCCGAGACCGGCGGCTGCCCGATGGAGACGCGCTGCATGGCCGCCTGCATCGGCCAGATCCGCATGCAGGGACTGGTGCAGATGGAGCAGGACGGCACCTGGACGAAGGACCGCCAGAACCCGCTCTATTACCTGGTGCACGAGGCCAAGGTCGCACTGCCGCTCTATCCGCAGTTCGGCACCGAGCCCAACGGCTTCTACATTCCGCCGCGCTGGGTCCCGCGTGGCTACCTGCGCCAGATGTTCGGTCCGGGCGTGGACCACGCGATCGAGCGCTACATGGTGCCGGAGCGCGAGCTCCTGGCCGTCTTGCAGCTCTTCCGCAAGGACAACCGCATCATCTTCCGCTACGAGATCGAGGAGGGACCGAAGGTCTTCGAGACCGAGATCCACGGCAAGCCCTTCACGCTGTACGACGACACGGTCATCGCCTTCGACGAGCACGGCAGCGAGCTCTTCCGCACCAAGGTCGAGGAGCCGCTCTACGAGCGTCCGCCCGAACGGCTGAATTCGATCTAGGCACGAACCATGGTGACCGCACGTTGTGTCCTCGCGAATGGAGAGGTGGCTCTGGCCCGCGCGACGCTCTATCGCCTGCTCGCGCAGGCCTTCCGCTACCCGGGTGCGGGCTGGCACGAAGAGTGGAACGAGATCGCGCGCGGGATCAGCGCCGCGCTCGAAGTGCTCGCGCAAGAGGACCGCGCCCGCCCCAGCACCGAGCGTTGCGTTCCGCCCGCGCTCTTCGACGCCTTCGACCTCGTTTGGGCCGCGTCGCGCGACCCGCAGCGCATCCGCCACGACCACGCGCGCATCGTCGGCCACTCGCCGCGCGCCGGAACGACGCCCTACGAGACGGAGTGGACCGGTGCCGCGGGCGAGATCCTGCAGTACCACCTGCTGGCCGACCTGGGCGGCTTCTATCGCGCCTTCGGGCTCGATCTCGCGCAGACCTGCGACGAGCGCCACGACCATCTCTCGATCGAGCTCTGCTTCTTGGGCTTCCTGTGCGTCCGGGAGGCCGCCGCCGAGGAGCGCGGAGTCAGCGAAGTCGTCGCGCTCGTCCGCGACGCGCAACGGAGATTCCTGGACGAGCACGTCCTGCGCTGGGCGCGCTCCTTCAGCGCGCGCACGAAGAGTGAGGACCCCGAGGGTTTCTACGGGCGCGCGGCCGTCCTGCTCGAGCGACTCCTCGAGGCGGAGCGCGCCCGCTACGGACTCGCGGGCGAGGAGGGCTTCCGCGAACTCGGCGCATCGAGCCTGGCGCCCGAGGACTGCTGCGTGAGCTGCGAGCACTCCAAGAGCTGCGCCGGACCGACGGACCACGCACAGGACGGCGAATAGGGTCATGGTGCGCTTCTGGATCGATCCCGCGCTGGCCGAGGAGGCCCTGTTCGAGCGCATGCGCATGCTCGAATCGGCCGGTGGGGCCGAGGCACGACTGTGGCAGCGCGAGCGCGAAGCGATCTACGACCAATGCGAAGCCAGCGCGCGCGCCGCAGCTTTCGTCGAGCTTGCCGGGGCCTGGTTCGAGCGGCTCGATCTCGCGCAGCCGCTGCGTGCCGCCTTGGCTCTCACGCCGCACGTGCGCGCCAAGGTGACCGAGATCCGCCTCCATCGCGTCGCTCGCCGCGCGCAGGAAGGCTCCGAGCTGTACCGCGAAGCGGAGCTCACGCGGCTCGTGTTCGGGCTGTCGCCGGCGCGCTTCGGCGATTCGACGACGCTCTCCCAGTTCTTCCTCGGCGAGTGCTTGTACGCCGAGGACATGTTGGATCCCGGTGTGGGCTTCTCGCCCGAGCTCGACCCCGCTCACGGGGACGAGCGCGCGCGCACCGAGCTCGTGCGTGATCGCCTGCGCGTTTTGTGGGAGGCGCGCGTCCGAGGCCGCGCCGCCGCGCTGCTAGGCGCCGAGGTCCCGCTGCGACCACCGCCCGCGTTCGCGCGTGCCTTCGCGGGAGTCTGCGGGGGAGTCAGCGCGGGAGACTCCGAGTCGAACGGCATCCGTGTCCTGCACCAGCGCGCGTCAGAGGGCGCTCTGGCTACCTTCCCCCAGCTCCTCGCCGCGGCCCGCGGGGAGCTGGACGTCCTTCAGGTCGGAGTCCCTGCCTCCAGCGAGGCCTCCAGCGAGCCCGCGGCCGTGCGCGCGGCTCACGCAGCCATAGGAAGCAGACCATGACGTCGTCCGCAGCGCACACTTCTCCGGATCGAAGCGCGAATCAGAGATCCGCATGCCAGCACGTCGGCCAGCCCGGCTCGGGCGCGTTGCGCGCGAGCCTCTCCGACGAGCATCCGCTCGCCACGCTGCTCGACGAGCACCAGGTGATCCTCTCGCACCTCACGCGCCTGGCCGAGCTCACGCTTGCGCCCGCCTTGGTGACTGCGCCGGCGGTGCGGCGGGCCGTGCTCGAAGAGCTCTTGCGCCTGGCGACCAAGTTGATCGGAGTGGAACCCCACCACCAGCGCGAGGAGCAGGTGCTCTTCCCGGCCCTGGAGGAGCGTGGCATCCACGGGCCGCCTGAGGCGATGGCGGCGGAGCACGTGCGGCTGCGCGCGCTCAAGCACGCCTTGCACGACCAGGCCAGGCGCTTGCTGGCCGGAGGCGAGAACCTGTGGCCCGAGACGTGCGCCACGGCCGAGACGCTGATCGAGATGCTGCGTGCCCACATCGCCAAGGAGGACGGCGTCCTCTATCCGCTGGCGCTGCGCGTCATCCGCGAGGCTTCGGTCTGGGCGGAGCTGCGGCGCCGCTGCGATGCGATCGGTTACTGCTGCCCGCGAGTCGCGGTTGCCGCGGACCAGGGCGATGGCTATCCCTGAGCTGTGTTTCCCGTTCGCGCGCGAGCTCCAGGAGCAGCACGATGCCTTGCGCGCCGCGGTGCGCTGGTTCCAGGCCGAGGTCGAGCCGGCGCAGCCGGCGCTAGCGGCGGAACGCGTGAATGCCCGCGAGTTCCTGCGGGTGTTTCGCGAACAGCTGACCCAGCACTTTCGCTTCGAGGAGCTGAGTGGCTTCGAGGGCGGGGTGGGTGCGCACGACCCGGAGATCCAGCGCTGGACCCAGGAGCTCATCCGCCAGCACCGCGCCTTCGAGGAGCACCTGGACGCGCTCTCTGCGCGCCTGGATGCAACCGCACTCGACGCGGGGATCCCGGCCGTGCTGCTCACGGAGTTGGGTGCCTTCTTCGGGGCCTTGCGCCGGCACGACGCCGAGGAGAATGCGCTGATCCTGTGGATCTCGCGGGGTCCCACCGACTTCGCGCGTGACACCGATGGGCCGTGACGCCGCGAGGATGCGCCAAGCCTGGGGGCCGGAGGGGACCCTGGGTTCTGCTACGCATGTCGGCTGCGCTCCCACTTCCACTCTTCCACCGCGCAGAACACGCACGGCACGATGAACAAGGTGATCAGGCTCACCGCCATGCCGCCCACCGCCGGGATCGCCATCGGCTGCATCACGTCCGATCCACGGCCAGTGGCCCAGAAGATGGGCATGAGGCCGAAGACCGTGGTCGCGATGGTCATGAGACAGGGGCGGATGCGCTTCAGGCCGGCGTCGATCGTGGCGGCGCGGATCTCGGCGATGGACTGGAAGCGGCGGTCCTTGAAGATGCCCTCGAGGTAGGTGGCGATGACCACGCCGTCGTCGTCGACCACGCCGAAGAGGACCAGGAATCCGACCCACACGGCGACCGAGAGATTCGCGCCCCACAAGGCCAGTAGGACGAAGCCGCCGGAGGCCGAGACCAGCACGCCGAAGAAGATCACCGGGGCGATCCACCAGCGCGCGAAGCCCAAGTAAAGCATCACGAACATGATGAGCAGCGTGATCGGGACGAGGACCCGCATGCGCGCCGTGGCGCGGACCTGGTTCTCGAACTGGCCCGACCATTCCCAGTAGTAGCCCGCGGGGAGCTTCAGGCGGCCGTCCTGCAGCGCCTGCTGGAGCAAGACCTCGGCGTCGTCGACGACCGACACCTCGTCGCGGTCGCGGGTGTTCATGGTGACGTAGCCGACCAAGAGGCCCCGCTCGCCCTTGATCTCTTGTGGCCCCAGGACGGTGGTGATGGTGGCGAGTTGCGCCAGCGGCACCTGCGCGCCCGACGAGGTCGGCACGCTGATCCGCTGGATGGCCTCGGTGTCTTCGCGGAAGTCGCGGGCGAGGCGGATGCGGATCGGATAGCGCTCGCGTCCCTCGACCGACTCCATCAGGTTCATGCCGCCGAGCGCCATCTCGATGACGTCCTGCACGTCGCGGATGTTGACGCCGTAACGGCCGATGCGGTCGCGGTCGATGTCGATCTGGATGTAGGGCTTGCCGACGATGCGGTCGGCGACGATGTCGGTCGCGCCGGGCACCTCGCGCAGGAGCTGCTCGATCTGGAGGCCGATGCGCTCGATCTCGCGCAGGTCGGAGCCGTAGATCTTGACGCCCATCATCGCTCGAAAACCCGTCTGGAGCATGACCAGGCGCGTCTGGATGGGCTGCAGAAAAGTGGGCAGCACGCCGGGGATGGCGGTCTTCTCCTGGAGCTCGGCCAGGATCTCGCCCTTGGTGATGCGCCGTTCCTCGGACCAGACCCACGCGAGCGGCGTGCGCAGGAGGCCGGGCCAGTCGGAGAAGAAGCGCTCGACCCTGCTCGTGCGCCACTCGTCCTCGGGTTTGAGGATGACGATGCTTTCCATCATGCCGATGGGCGCGGGGTCGAGCGCCGACTCGGCGCGGCCGATCTTGCCCACGACCGACTCGACCTCGGGGACGCTGGCAATGGCCAGATCCTGCGTGCGGTTGACCTGGATCGCCTGCGAGAGCGAGCCCTGCGGCAGCAGCGAAGGCATGTAGAGGAACGAGCCCTCGTCCAGCGGAGGCATGAACTCGCGACCGAGGCCGGGGAGGATGCGGCCCTCGCGCACGACGGTCGTGCCGGAGGCGATCTCGGCCTCGCGCTCCTTGGGGTCGGGCCGGCGCCACGAGATGCGGAAGCGCTCGCCGCCGTCTTCCTCTCGCACGCGCTCCCAGTGGAGCTGGTCGAACTCGACGAGTGGGCGAGTGATGTCGTCGTCCGGTTGCGCGTGCATGAGGCGCTTGAGTTCGGTCGAGGCCGGTGCGCGCGCGAAGAGGTTGACGGCGGCCTCGAGCGGGTACAGGGTCTTGCCCACGCCGAGCCAGACGCTCATGCCGACGAACAGGATCATCACGGGAGCGGCCAGAAAGGTCTTCTTGTGGCCGAGGATCCACGCGAGCGTCGGGACGTAGGCCCTGGCGACCAGTCGCGAGACGCGGTTCTCTTCGAGCGGCAGGAAACGCTCGCGCGTCATCCGGACGACACACAAGGCGACGCCCACGCCTACGGCTGCCGAGATCAGCCAGCCCTCGCCGTGCCCCTTGGCCAGGCCCCACATGAACGCGAGGTGCGTCGCGAGCGTCGCGAGCACGCCGATCCCGAGCGCCAGCACGGCGACGATCTGCTTCCGCCAGCGGATCGGCCTGAACAGCAGGTAGCACAGGAACGGCACGACCGTGAGCGCGAGCACCACGGACGAGCCGATGGCGAAGGTCTTGGTGAACGCCAGCGGCTTGAAGAGCTTGCCTTCCTGATCGGTGAGGAAGAAGACCGGGATGAAGGAGACGATCGTGTTCGAGACGGCAGTGATGATCGCGCCGGCGACCTCGGTCGCGCCCTCGTAGACGAGCCCGAAGTGTCCTTTCTCGCGCTTCTCCTGCTCGGTCGCCGAGGCGATGCGGCGGTAGATGTTCTCCGACATGATGATGCCCATGTCGGCCACGTCGCCGATCGCGATGGCCAGGCCCGCCAGCGACATGATGTTGCTGTCGACGCCGAACAAGTACATCAGAGTGAACGTGAGCGCTACGGCCAGCGGGAGCGTGGCGAGCACGGTCGCCGTCGTCCGCAGGTGCAGCAGGAAGAAGAGGATCACGAGGCTCGCGAGCAGCGCCTCCTCGGCCAGGGCTTCCTTCAGGGTGTCGATGGTCTCGTTGACGACGGTCGTGCGGTCGTAGAAGGGGATGATTCGAACCCGCGACACGCGCCCGTCGGGAAGAGTCTTGCTCGGCAGGCCGAGCTCGAGCTGGGTGATCTTCTCCTTGACCCGTTGCATCACCGCGCGCGGGTTCTCGCCGTAGCGCATGAGCACCACGCCGCCGACGGCCTCGACGCCGGCCTTGTCCAGCGCGCCACGCCGGAAGTCCGGGCCGAGCTGCACCGTGGCGACGTTGCGTAGGGTGATCGGCGTGCCGCCCTGCTCGCGAATCACGACGCGCTCCAGATCCTCGACCGTCTTGATGAAGCCGACGCCGCGAATGAAGAACTCGACCCCGTTGTTCTCGACGACCTTGGCCCCGACGTCGATGTTGCTCCGGCTCACGGCCGCGTACACGTCCATGAGCGTGACGCGGTGGGCGCGGAGCTTGTCGGGATGGATGTCGATCTGATACTGCTTGACGAAGCCGCCGACGCTCGCGACCTCGCTCACGCCCTCGACGGCGTTGAGCTGGTAGCGCACGTACCAGTCCTGGACCGAGCGCAGCTCGGCCAGGTCGAAGCCCTCGCCTTCGACCGTGTACCAGTAGATCTGGCCCAGAGCCGTCGCGTCGGGCCCGAGCACGGGCGTGACGCCCATCGGCAGGCGCTGCTGGGCGACGTTCATGCGCTCCAGCACGCGCGAGCGTGCCCAGTAGTAATCGACGTCGTCCTTGAAGATGACGAAGACCATCGCGAAGCCGAAGCCCGACATCGAACGGATGGCTTTCACCCCCGGCGTTCCCGTCAGGCTCGTCGAGAGCGGGAATGTGACCTGGTCATCGACGTCTTGCGGGCTGCGGCCCGGCCAGTCGGCGTAGACGATGACCTGCTTCTCGCCGATGTCGGGGATCGCATCCACCGGCGTGTGTACGACCGCGAAGTAGCCTCCCCCGCACAGTCCGGCGAGGAGGAGGACCATCAGGAACGGGTTCCTGAGGCACCAGCGGATGATGGCGTTGACCATCGAGGATCCTCGCCCTCAGTGCTTGTGGAGACCGGCGCCGCTCTGGGGCGTGGTTGGACTCGTCGAGGGCGGCTGCTCAGCGGGCGCAGCTGGCCCGCCGTGCTGGTGGCCCGTGCTGCCGCCCATGAGGCCGCCGGGGTAGAACAAGCTCGGGTGGCCGGTGATCTGGAACTGGCTGTCGATCAGGAATCCGCCGCGGGTCACCACGTGCTCGCCTTCGGAAAGGCCAGCGAGCACCGGAAAGAACCCGCCCGAGCGCGGGCCCAGGACGACCTCTCGCGCCTCGAACAATCCGCGAGACTTCTCGACGTACACGACCCTGCGCGTCCCGCTGTCGAGCACTGCGCTCGTCGGCACGGCCAGCAGCCCCGGCTCGGAGGAAGCGGGGGGCGCCGAGACGAGCTCGAGCTGCATGTTGCAGACAGGGCAGCTCGCTGGCTCGGCATAGCTCCTGGCGCCCTCGCATTGCATGGGGCAGGAGTACTCCCGCGCGGCAGGAGTCTCCGCAGCGTGCGCGGCATGATCGCGCGTCACCGGCTCCAGCCCGGGGATTTGCTCCAAGCGCATCTCGCAGATCGGGCACTGACCCGGCTCCTCGCGCAGCACCTGCGGGTGCATCGGGCAGGAGAACTTGCCCTCGACGCCTGTGGACGCGGCTCGGCCATCGCTGGCCAGGGCCGCGCGGATCACCGCGCTCACGAACATGCCCGGCTTGAGCGCGTGGTCCTTGTTGTCCACGTGGACAGGCACCCGGACCGTGCGGGTTTCCTCGTTCACGATCGGTTGCACGAAGGTGACCCAGCCCTCGAATGCGCGGCCGGGGAGCGCCTCGGCCATGAGGTCCACGCGCTGTCCGTAGCGGACCCAGGCCAGGTCGTACTCGTAGATGTCGAGGTACACCCACACGGTGTCGAGGTTGGCGACGCGGTAGAGCGCGTCGCCGGCCATGAACGCGCTGTTCTGGAGGATGGACTTCTCGATGACCGTGCCCCCGATGGGCGAGTACAAGGTGACGCGGTCGGTGATCCTCTTGTTCGCGACCAGCTCAGTGATCTGGTCCTCGGTCAGGCCCCAGCGCTGCAGCTTGAGCCTGGCCGTCTCCACCAGCGGTCCGCCTTGTTCGCCCGTGCCGCTCTGGAGGGCAATCAGGAGCTCCTGCTGGGCGACGATCAAGTCAGGGCTGTAGACCTCCGCGAGGTGGTCTCCGGCCTTGATCTCGACGCCCGTGAAGTTGACGAACAGACGCTCGGCGTAGCCATCGACCCGCGCGGTGACCGTCGCGAGCGAGGACTCGTTGTACTGGATCTTGCCGACCGCGCGCAGTTCCCGGGAGAGCTCCCGCCGGAGCACGGGCGTCGTCTCGACGCTCGCCATCGCCAGAGCGTGGTCGGAGAGTTGGAGCATGGGCTCTCCGGTCGAGCCGGTCTCTCTGGCGCTCGCCAGGCTGAGGGGCATCGCGATGAGAGGCATTTCACAGATCGGGCATTTCCCGGGGCGCTCCAGGCGCACCTGTGGGTGCATCGAGCACGTGTACACCTGCTGCGTCGTGGACGGAGAGGTCGCTGACCTGGACGCAGCAGGGCTTGGCCGGTGCGCTGAGCGTCCGAGCAGGTATCCGCCTCCGGCGGCGGCAACGAGGAGGAGTGCGGCGACGATGCGTTTCCTGTTCATGGGCTGTCCTCCTCGGGATCCGAGGTCGTGGAGCGCTCACTCGCTGGGCCGCTCTCGAGGATCGGGGCGCCAGCAGGCGCAATGCCCGCGATGGCCAGGGATAGCGAGGCGAGCGCGAGCTCGCGCTGGGTGCGAGCCTCGATACCCGCGAGCTCGAACTCCAGCAGAGTGCGCTGGGCGTCGATCACGTCGAGGAAGCCGGCGCGGCCGTTCACATAACCTGCCCGAGCAGCGTCGAGCGACTGCCTGGCCTTGGGTAGGAGCTTGTTCGCGAGCAGCGCGTCGTTGCGGACGGCCTCGCGGAACAGGAACAGCATCGCCGCCAGTTCGGCCGCGAGCTCTACCTGCTCGGCGGTGAGGCGGGCTTCTGCCGCGCGCTTCTCTGCCTGGGCACCCGCGATCTCCGCGGCGAGCTTGTCGCGCCAGATGGGCAAGGTCATCCCAGCCGAAGGCCTGAAGAGGGTTGGAGTTGCCTTGAAGTCCAGCTCGAGACCGAGGGAGAAGTCGGGAACGCCCGACTTGCGAGCGAGCCCCAGGGACGCCTCCGCCCTGAGCACGTCTTCCTCCATCGCGCGCAGATCCGGGTTGCGAATCAGTGCAGTCGCCAGCAGTTCGTCGGGCCTCGGATCACCGACGGAGGGCTCGAACGTCACCGGGATCGGCGGGGCCGCGTCCCGGGGTCCGAGCCCGAGCGCCGACTTGAGTTCCGCGGCGAGCGCGCTGCGAGAGTCCTCCAGGTTCGTGATCTCTGTCTCGACCTGGTCGCGAGCGATCTGGGCGCGGAGGACGTCCTGGAGCGTCACTCTTCCCGCGGCGTTCTGCTGCTGAGCGAGCTGCTCGAGCTCATCCAGCAGGCGGAGTGTCTCGCTCTCCACGCGGATCGTCTCTTCGAGGAAGTGCAGCCGGTAGTAGGCCGTCTTGACGGCCAGGGCGGTCCGGAGAATCTCCCGCTCGAAGCCGAAGTAGGCCACGCGACTCTCGGCCGCCATCACGTCGCCCGCCGCCCGCAGCTTCCCCGGGCCGGGCAGATCGAGCATCAGCCCCGGCATCAGCGACGTGACCGTGTCGGCGATGTCGCTCTCGAAGGTGAGCCGCGGGTCGGGCCGCGAGCGGGCGGGCGTGATCCCCTCGACCGCCGCCGCCCAGTCGTAGTACGCCGCCTCCACTCGCGGGCTGTTGAGCGTGGCGAAGCGGAGGTAGTCCGCCAGGGGCGACGTGGTGGTGAGCGTGGGGAGCGCAGGCTTGGCATCACCAGGTCGGTAACGCTGCGACACGGCGGCCACATCGGAACGGGCGGCGAGCTCGGAGGCCGCGGGGGATCCAGCGCACCCGGCTGACGCGATCAGCGCCGCGCAGCCGAAGACTGCGCAGGCGAGGCACAGGTTCCAATGGCCGCATCGAACTCGTCGTCGGAGCGCTGGCTGCGGGGAGAGCACATCAACCTCGTGGGCTTCGAGGTGGCGCCGGGCCTTCGCGTAGTTCCATCGCGTTCATGACGACGCCGCCCCAACGCTGGAGCCTCGGGAGCGTTCGTCGGGCCCAGCGGCTTCGTCGAGTACTGTCGCCCGCCAAGCCGGAGCCGGAACTACTCCCTCCGGTCAGGTGAGGTCAGGAATTGTGCGTAGGCCGAGCTCGCGCCCATCGCCTTCGCACTATGGCGCAGCGCGCTCGCTTCCAGCGCTGTTCTACACTTGGGGCTGGTGGACGCTCGATCACAGCGTTCTCCGGGGGCCCAAGTGTGGCGCCCCAAACGACCATGTGGACCACCGCTGTCCTGCGCGAAGAGCACCGCTGGATCCTGCGCATGCTGGCGTGCCTGGAGCGGGTCGGCGTCGAGTCCGAGCGACACGGACGCTTGGATGCCGAGAACGCCGCCGAGCTCATGGCCCTGTTCGCGCGCTTCGCCGACGGGCTGCACCAGGACCGCGAGGAGCGCTGCCTGTTTCCACGTCTCCTGGCCCGCGCCCGCAGCGTCGAAGAGCGCTTGCAGGTTGCTCGGTTGAGCGGCGAGCACGAGCAGGAACGGCGCGCCATGGCCCGCATGAACGGCGAGCTCCTGGGCGCGATCTTCGGTGAGACGCGCAGCCTGCGCGACTTCCAGGGTGAGGCGCACCGCTACGTCCAGCTCCAGCGCGGGCACATCCTGTACGAGAACCAGGCGCTCCTGCCCCTGGCCGAGCTGCTGCTCACGCGCGAGGACGACGAGACCGTCATGCAGGGCTTCGTGAGCCTGGAGCACGAGGGGCCGGTGAAGCTGCGGCGCATCTTCGAGCGCATCGGCGCCCTGTGCTCACGCCTGCGGGTCGATCCCGCGGAAACCGCCTGACGAAGCCCGCTGCGCCCGCTGCGGTGATTCAGGAGTCGTCGTTTCAGGCGTCCTCGTTCGGCACGAGCAGCACGGGCCGCGGCGAGCGCCGTGCGACGGTGCGGGCCACCGAGCCGATCAGGGCCGAGGTCACGCGCCCGTAGTGGTGCGTCCCGAGGCACACGAGGTCTACCTCGTGGCGCTCGGCGGCCTCGAGGATCGCGCGCGCGACGTCGCTCGACTCGACCACCTCGACCTGCGTCTCGAGCGCACGAGCGCCGCCCGAGCGCGCCAGCTTCTCGAGTTCGCCCTCGGCCAGCGCGCGCTTCATGCGTCGCTCGCCGGGCGTCGTTTGCACGGCCGGCGGGTAGCCCATGATCCAGTCCGAGGGCGGCTCGAGCGGGACGTCCACGTGCAGGAGCACGAGCTGACCGCCCTCGGGCAGCAGACCGAGCGCGAGCTCCACGGCGCGATTGCCGACCTCCGAGAGGTCGGTCGCCACCAGGACCCGCTGCACGCGCCGCGGTGGACGCGCTGGGGAGGCTTGCACGGCCTTCGGCGGCACGATCAGGACGTTCGTCTCGACCATCGCCAGCACGCCGTAGGAGACCGAGCCGAAGAAGCGGCGCCGCAGGGCTCCATGGCGATGCGCGCCGAGCACCAGGAGGTCGGCCGACTCCTCCTCGACGAATTCGGTCAGCGTCTCGGCCACGTGGCCGCGCGAAGGTAGGGCGATGAAACGCTTGCTCTCGGTGCGCACGGTCTGTCCCAAGCGCGGAGGCAGCTCGCGCGCCAGCGCGCCCTCGATCTGGCCGCGCACTTCCGGGCTCTCCGCGTCGCCCAGTCCGCGCCGCCGCCCTTCCTCGAGCGGATCGTAGACGTGCACCTCCGTCAGCGCGCAGCTCCCGAGCTTGGTCAGGCCCTTCACGGCCTCGATGGCGACGCGCGTCGGCTTGCCGAGCCCCAACGCCAGCACGACCGAGAGCGCGCGCCGCCCGCCCGGCTCCGCGCCCAGGGCCCAACG